>JAKBCD010000225.1 GCA_021808205.1 Pseudomonadota bacterium
GCCGGTGAAAAACCCCACCGGCCAATCGCTCTCGTAAGCCAACCCCAGTGCCACCCAGGCCAGACCCAGCGCCAGGCCCATGGCCAGAGCCAGCCCGGCAGCAGGCCGGCTGCATAACCGCGCCGCCGCCGCGCCCGGTCCTAGCATCAGGCTGAACACCAGCAGCGCGCCCGTTACCGGCACGGCAAACCCCGCCGCCAGCGCCAGCAGCGCCAGGAATAGCAACTCCGCCACCCAGGGCCGCCCACCATGCACCTGCATCAACTCCGGGGACAAGACCGAGAAAGTCAACGGCCGCAACCCCAGCCAAAGCAGAAACGGCACGCCTAGCCCGATCAGCCCCAGCATCGGCAAATCATCAAACCCCAGCGCAAAAACCTGCCCGAACAGCAGCCCGTAAACCGACCCAGCATACTGACCGGAGAGTGAAAGAAACAATGCCCCCAGCCCCAGCAAGGCGGCCAGCAGCAAAGCAGTGGCGGCGTCCCGCCGGGCGGTGCGTTGCAACAGGGCCAGCACGCCGGCGCCGCCCAAGGCAAACCCCGCCAGCCCGGCCCATAGTGGAAACCCGAATAAAGCCGCCGCCGCCGCACCAGGAAACGCCGCCATCGGCAAGGCATGCGCCGCGAACCCGGCCCGGCGGATCACCACCAGAAACCCGGCCGCCCCCGCCGCCAGCGCCACCAAGCTCGCCGCCAGCCAGATTTCAACCAGATAGCTCATACCCGCCGCCTCAGGCTGGCCCCGGCATAGAAAACCAGCAGCAGTACCACGATGAAAAAGCTCACCGGCCAGGTGCGCCCCGGCGTCCAGCCATAAGAAACATAAGCCAGCGCGATACCGCCCCAGCAGGCTGCCAGCCCCAGCAGTATCGACAAAACCGCCGCCCCAATCGGCCCTTTTACCAGCCGTAACGCCGCAACCGGCGGGCCGATAAGCAGGGAGGTGGCCAGAATGGCACCCACCGTCATCGAGGCCAGCGTCATCCCCAACGCCAGCAAAAGCAGAAACAGAACGCCCAACAGCCGCACGGACACACCCGAAACCGCCGCCATTTCCGGTTCCAGAGAGGCCAGCAGCAAAGGCCGGGCAATCAGACCCAGCACCATCAGGCAACAACCCGCCAGCAGGCAGGCCCACCCCGCCACACCGGGCGGGGCGGAAAACATCGCGCCGAACATCACCTCCTGCGCAGCACCGGATGCACCGTGGCCGGTGAGGCAGAAATGCAGCAGCAAAGCGGTCAACCCCAGCCCGGCGCCGAGCAATATCCCCGCGGCCTCGTCCCGTGCCGCGGCACGGCGTGGCTGCAAAATCTCCAGCACCCCCACGCCCGCAATGCCTAACAGCAGAAACCCCAGCAACGGTGACAGCCCAAACAACAAACTGCCCGCCCCGCCGGCACTGCTCACATCCGCCAGTGCATGCCCGGCGAAAGCCTGGCCGCGCAGCACCGTGAACAGCCCGAGCGCACCGCAAGTAAGAGCCGCCGCGCCGCTCAGCATCAGCGCGACCTGTACCGGTTCACTTTGGAAAAACGCGAGCATCAGGGAATAGCCGCTACGTGCACACCATCATGGCTATGGTCATGTTCATACCCCCCCGCTACCACCAAAATCCGCCCATGCACGCGGATGACATCGATATGATAGCCGTAGAGGGCCGAGAGCACTTCGGTCCGCACCACCTCCTGCACCGGGCCACACAGCGCCTTGCCGCCGGCCAGATAGAGAATTTGGTCCATCACTGGCAGCAGCGTGTTCATGTCATGCGCCGAGAGCAACACCATCACCCCTCGCTCCTGGCAAAGTTTTTTCAACAGCGCGATAATCCCCGCCGCCGCCTTGATGTCGAGATTGGCCAGTGGCTCGTCCAGCAGCAACAAATCCGGAGATCTTACCAGCGCATGGGCGATCAGCACGCGCTGCTGCTGTCCGCCCGAAAGCTGGCCAATGCGCTGCCCGGCAAATGCCTCCGCCTCCACGTCACGCAAAGCAGCGTCCACCTTATCCTTACGCGCGCGGGAGGGAAAGGCGAGCCCGATACGGTGCCCATCCAACCCCAGCGCCACGAAATCCCGCGCCCGCACCGGCACATCCGGTTCGAACTGGATTTTTTGCGGCACATAGCCGATGCGTCCGCTAACCTTAATATGCCCCTGTGCTGGCAGCAGCCCCAGAATGGCACGCAGCAGCGTGGTCTTGCCCGCGCCATTGGCACCGATCAGCCCGCAAAAGGCGCCGCGCGGTAGCGTAAACCCCACCTGCCGCAGCACCTCCTGCCCACCCTGGGCAACAGAAAGTGCCGAGACTTCCAGAGCCATCCTGCTCATGTCGCGCTTGCTGCCAGGGCCTGGTTGAGTGCCAGGGTCGCCTGCATCATCCAATCTTGATAATGCGCGGCACTGGTCGGCATTAGCTCATACACGGGCAGAACCTGCACATCATGTGCCTTCGCCAGCGCCACCAGGGCTTGCGTCTGCGGATCCGTCACCTGCTTGTTATAGGCGAATACCCGGACCTTACGCCCGCTCAGCAGCGCCTCTTGCGCCGCCACATCCTGGGGAGCCGGGTCGGTGTCGTTCATCACCGAAAGCTCATAAGAAAATGGCGTCATGATCTTCAGCCCAACAGCCTGCAGCAGGTCATCCGCCACCGGCTCCGTCACCGCAACCCGCGCTCCGGCGTATTTCGCCTTCACCAAGGCGATTTCCCGTTCCCACGGCGCCAGAGACGCATCGAACGCACGCAGATTCGCCGCATATTCTGGCTTATGCGCCGGATCCTTGGCCTCAAAAAATGCCGCCGCCGCCGCCGCCACGGCGGGCATGGTGTCTGGGCGGTACCATAAATGCGGGTTCGGCGTCGTATCAGGCAGGTTCAACAGCGTCTGCGCGCTCAACACCTTGGCATGGGTGCCAGCCAGCATCCGGCTGGCCCAGTCATCATAGCCCAAACCGTTCTCCACCACGAGATCCGCCGCCTGGAGGGTTTGCGCCACGCTGGGCGTTACCTCGAACTCATGCGGGTCGGTATTGGGGTTGGACTGGATCGCGGTGACCTGCACATAAGCCCCGCCGATCTGGGCCAGCACGTCTGCATACTGGCTTTCCAGCCCCACCGCATGCAGCACCGGCCGGGCCTCAGCCATATGACCCGCCAACGCCAGAACTGCGGCGAAACCCAACCGAAACACCATCCGCTTCACTCCGTTCGTCGCGGATAATAATGATATATTATATCATTATGTTCGTCCAGTGCTCGGTCAGCCACACAGTGCGGCCAGACCCCTTCTGTCCAGCAGGCGGATACGCCGGGCAGTGACCAGCTCCAGCAGTCCATCTCGCTCAAACTGCGCCAGGCCGCGGGAAACGGTTTCGATGGTCAGACCCAGATAATCCCCGATATCGTGCCGGGCCATGGGTAGCTCCACTATCTCATTCTGCGCACCATTCATTTCCAGCAGAAAACTAGCAAGCTTCTGTCCGGCGTTGCACCGGCCGAGCAATTGGGAATGTGCCTGTGCCTGCGCTAAGGAGCGCATGGCATAGGCATAAAGCTGGGCAGCAGCGGCGGGCTCACTCTCGGGCCGGAGGCAGTGCAGCTTCACCAGCGCGCAACATGTCACCGCCTCGGCACAGAGCTGATGCTCCCGCCCCGGCTCGAAGCCGAACACCTCCCCAGGCTTGTAGAAAGCATCGATATAGCGGCGGCCATCGGCCAGGAACTTGCAGCAGCGCACCATGCCGCTGACAACACGGTACATGCCGACAACCGCATCGCCCTCGGCGAAAATACCCTCATCTGGTGCGTAGTGCAGAAGCGGCTGGATGCCCGGCCGCGCCGTCTTAATCACCTCCGGCGGCATCACCAATTTTCCGGGCATCCCGGAATGAAGCATCATCGTGGCCGACATCTCCCGAACTCCCATGAGCAAAACGTGTATGCTTTGGTAGCGCCGGGCGGACGGCCCTGGTATCGGGTTTTATCCCTAAGGGGTTATACGTAGGTTTGGGGAGGCCCCGCTCGGGCAGGCAGCTCATGATCGCCTCGATCAGACTGTTGTCGAGCACCGGCTTCTCCAGCACCAACCAAATCTGCGCCGCCGCGGCGCGGGCTCTCACCTGCGCGGTCGCCGCATCAACAAGCAGAATAGTAGGTGCCCGCGCGCCCATGCTGCGCGCCTCGCGCGACAGCATGCAGCCATCCAGAAGCGGAGGATGATCCTTCAACACCAGGCAATGCGTCCGCAGCAAGGCCTGCGAGCTGAGCAGCGCGCCCGCATCCGGACAAAGCTGCACCTCTACCTCTTCTATGTGTAGTACGAAACGCAGCGCATGGCCCAAAGGCTCGTTATCGGAATAAACCAAAACAACCGGCCAGACTTCGGCCATGAAAATACCCCGCATACCTCTAAAATTCATGCTCTCTGAACAGGCA
>JAKBCD010000226.1 GCA_021808205.1 Pseudomonadota bacterium
CAGACTTCAGCGCCGCACACAAAGCGAATCAAAAATCATTGCACTCTAGAAATCGGCTACCGTGCAGGCATAGCCGGCAGACGACACTTCACCACAAAAGCGCGCGGCATCAACCGTGTCTGCAAATCCGCTTACGCGCAGGCGGTAGAAGGTTTGGCCCTTTACCTCAGCGACCTGGATATCTGGCGATTTGCCTTGAAACAAAGCTGGCGCAGCGCGGGAGACCTTGCTCCATTGGCTTTGCGCCGCCGAAGGGCTGTTCAGCGCGCCCAACTGCACGGCAATGGAGCCAGCCGGACTCGTTGGCACTGGCGCCGACGCTGTTATCGCGGCGGCCTGCGCTGGAGCGGGTGATGCAGGCGGGGTGGCGACAGGCCCTGGCGTGGAGGAGGATATGGCACCCGGAATAGGCGATGGGCCGGTGTAAGCCGCGTTTGGGTTGCTACTTACCGGCGCCGGAGGTGCCGCAGGTGCGGGTGTTGGTGCAGCGGGCGGTGCTGCAACAGGCGTGGGCGCCACGGCCGGCGGCGGCACCAGCGGCACGGGCGCGGCAGTGGGCTCCGGTGTGGCGGAGACCGCAGGCGTGGTGAGCACCGGCTGGGTGGGCGGCGGCGGCGGCGGCGGCGCGGGGTTCTGGATGGAGTTGGCGATCAGGGCGGAAAACCCATCCATGGCTTGTTGCACCTGGTCGGGCGGCAAATCGATGGCCAGCACCTGCCGCGCCTCGTCATCGCGCCCGGCAGCTACGAGCGCCGCGGCATAATCCTCCCGGATTTTGGGCGTTGCGCCCTGCCCCGTGGCAAGCGGCCCCAAATATTCCACAGCCTCAGCCCCATGACCGGAAAGTGCCAGAGACAAGCCAAGATTCACCACGGTTCCCGTACTGCCGGGGTTGATGAGAATGGATTGTTGGTAAGGCTGCACCGCTCCTTGGAAATTACCCTGCAAGTCGCGGGCTACACCGAGATCGCTCCATGCTGCGGCATTGCCCGGATCCGCCTTGACGGCGGCAAGAAACGCTTGCTCGGCCGCTGCTGGATCAGATTTCAACAGGCAGCGCCCCAAGCCTGTTTCAGCGGGGCTGGAATTGGCATCGTAGCGCAGCGCGGTTTGATACGCGGCTTGCGCCGGAAGGCAGCGGTTTAATGCGTAATAGGCATCTCCTTCATGTACCAGCGCATCAACATTGTCGGGATTATCCTTGAGCACTGATTGCGATATGGAAAGCGCCATATTTGGGTCGCCGCCGGAAATGGCGGCATCGGCTACGTTTAGCGTGTCTGGCCCAACATCATTTGCTGAAACAGTGCCTGCCGTGTTGGGCTGCTGCGTGCAAGCCGCCAGCGCAAGCACCAAAATCGCGGGGGCGGCCTGCCGCAGTGCTCTGCGGCGAAGACATTCTGAAATTGCAAAGTCGGAAGGGTTCATAATTTTTCTTCTATGGATCTGTTGTTCAATGGTGCAGGCTGTTCATAACATTGATCATGGCCGGACCGCCAACAATAAGAAACACGCAGGGGAGAATGAAGACGATCATCGGCAGCGTCATTAAAGTTGGTAATTTTCCAGCTCTGTCTTCAAACTTAACCAGAGCCTCAGCGCGCAACTCCGCCGAAAGTGAGCGCAGCGCCTGAGTAAGCGGTGTGCCGAACTGCAGAGATTGAGCTAATGTTGTTGCCAAGCGCTTCAGAACCTCCAGCCCGGTGCGCTGGCCAAGTCCTGTCATCACGCTACGCATGTCAGCGCCAATCTGTAATTCACGGGACGTTTGAAGCAATTCCTGCGCAAGGTTGGGGTTGAGCATCTGAATTTCTTGGGCAACTCGCGCAATTCCGGCCTCCAGCGCCAGGCCGGCATCCGCGCAAATAACCAACATGTCCAATGCATCGGGAACGCCACGTTCAACATTTTCCAGGTGCCGCGTGCGGATATTTGTCGCGATCATTTCCGGCAGCAACATTCCGCCAACCGCGCCGCCACCGACTTTTAAGCAGAGGCCAAGCAGCCCTGGCATGAAGTGTTTAAGCGAAAAATATAAAATCGTGGGCATCAAGAAAAACAGCAAAATTTTGGCGCCGATAAACAGGCCAATGCCCCTGCCGCCGCGAAACCCGGCCCCCTCCAGAGTGGCTCGCATCTCCTGCAAGGTTTTACGCGAAAGCAGGCCCGAACGGGCGATGAACATGCCAAATGATGACACCAGCCGCAGCAAGAAAGAGCCCTCGGGCTTGACCTCTTCGACAACAGTCTGGCTGCGGCCGTGAATCGCAAGATCCAGCCGTCGGTTCATCTTTTGTGAGCGCGCAACCGACCCGGCCAGGGCAACGCCCGCCACCGCAAGAAGCACTAAACATCCGCTCAGTGCGAGCAGGATGTAAATGGCATCGATGCGATTACTTAAGTACATTGCTGATCATGAACTGAATAATGCCCATACCCGCCCCCATGAGCAGAACTGCAGCGCCTAACACGGCCTGGCCGCTGGATGTATCGAACAAAATCTTGATGTAGGATGGTTGCATCCAGAACAGCACGCCGCCGGCAAAGAATGGCAGCACGGTGAGAACCATTGAGCCCATGCGCGCTTCAGCGGTGAGCGCGTAGCCGCGGGACTTTAGCGCCACGCGCTTGCGGATTACGTCTGCCAGTGTTTCCAGCGTTTGGGTAATGCCGCCGCCCGAGCGCGACTGCAAAGTGATCGCGGTGGCAAAAAATTGATATTCCGTGAGTTTGATGCGCTCCGCCAACTCGCGCAGGGCAATATCAAGCGGAATGCCGATGCTGACCTTGTCGGCGAGGATGATGAACTCCCGTTTCGTTGGCTCCAGCGCATCGCCACTCACAGTGCGCAACGCCTCGCCCATGGGGATGCCAACGCGCACACAACGGACGATTGTATTCAACGCATCGGGGAATTGTTCTATCAGCTTTGCATTGCGGCGATTTTTGAACCAGTTGAACGCAAAACGGTCCAGCATATACCAAAGCACGGGGGAGCCAAAATACTTTACGATCAGCCAGATTTTCTGGTGATGCCCGAGAGGGTGCGAGGCTAACCACATGATCGCCGCCGTGGCCAGGAAAGCCAAAGGCGGCACCAGCCACCATTTGATCGGATAGGTTTCCGCCTGTTGTAAATCCACACCAATCAGGCTGGCGGCGCGCTCCTTTAGCTCGTCGATCCGCGAGGTCGTGCGAACCAGGCTAAGCTCTTCGTCCACCGTGGTAATCGGCTGCGCCTCTGACACCGTCGCCCGCCTGATCCTGCCTTGCAGCTTCGTCTCACGGTCATGACCAGAGATGATCCAGGCCGTTACCCCTACGGTTGCCAAGGTTAGCAGTGCGACCAGAGTGAGCAGCAGGAACAACTCGTGCGGCATTAAACCTCCTCCAGCGCTGCCATCCAGGCGCGGTCCAGCCCGAAATACTGCAGGCGTTCGACGAAGGAGGATCTGATGCGGCTGACTTCGTAGCGGCCCGTCAGCCGGCCATTCGGGGTTTCGCCGGTAATTTCCAGCTTAAAGATGTCGTTAAGGAGCTGGGTTTCGCCTTCAATGCCGGCAATCTCTGTTACCTGCACAACCCGGCGGCCGCCGTCGCGTTGGCGCTCCACCTGGATGATCAGGTTTACCGCAGCGCAAACCTGCTGGCGGATGGCACGCGGCGTTAAGCCCATGGAGGACATCTGCACCATGTTCTCAATACGGGATAGCGCATCACGCGTGTTATTGGCGTGGATGGTCGACATTGAACCATCGTGGCCCGTGTTCATCGCCTGCAACATGTCGAATGCTTCGGCGCCGCGGGTTTCGCCGATGATGATGCGGTCTGGACGCATACGCAGCGCATTTCTAACCAGATCTCGCGCCGTGACCTCACCTTTGCCTTCCAGGCTCGGCGGCCTTGTTTCCAGCCGCACCACATGCGGCTGCTGCAATTGCAGTTCGGCAGCGTCTTCCACGGTTACGATACGCTCCGTCGCGTCGATAAAGCGTGAGAGCGCATTCATCATCGTTGTTTTACCCGAGCCCGTACCCCCGGAAACAATAATGTTAAGGCGGCAGCGCGCGGCAATTTCCAACACCCGGGCAATAGGGGGAGTCATCGCGCCAAACTCGATGAGCTTTTTAAAGTCGATCGGCTTTTTGGAGAATTTACGAATGGAGATCGACGGACCATCAATGGCCAGCGGCGGCAAAACAATGTTCACGCGGGAGCCGTCTTTCAGGCGGGCGTCGCACATTGGGCTCGATTCATCCACCCGGCGCCCAATTGAGGCCGCGATACGCTGGCAGATATTGGTCAGATGCGTCCAGTCCCGGAAACGAACCGGAACCTGGTGAAGCTTACCGGATCGTTCGATGAATACGTGATCCGGCCCGTTGACCATGATATCGTTGATCGTCTCATCCAGCAGCAACGGCTCAAGC
>JAKBCD010000227.1 GCA_021808205.1 Pseudomonadota bacterium
ATGCAGATGAGTTCCAGCTTGTGCCCGGCGATCTCTTCCACCGCGATACGGTCCACCTTGCCGACGCCATGGGTGGGGTAGACCACGTAATCGCCCTCTTTGAAGATTTCGGCCTTGGCCGGGGCGCGGGGCGGGGCCAGAGGGCGGATGGGCCCGGCGGGAATGCCGCCATGCATCACCGGGGCGGGGGCTGGTGTGGGGGCTTTCTGGGGTTCCGCGGCGGGCGCTTTCGGCGCGGCTGCCTCCGGTTCGGGTTTTACGGCCTTCTTTGAGGTACCGCTCTTCTGCTTTTCCGTCATTACCACTCCGCTGGCACGGCGCGAGGCGCCGCCTTAACAATGAACGGCCGGGCGCGGTTACCCGCACCCGGCTGCCTCGGCGGATTCTAGCACAATTTTGGCCGCCCGTCACGCAGGCGGCGGCGCGGGTTAAGGCTTGCCGGGCTCCAGGGAGAGCAACGCTTCCTTACCCGGCTTGTCTTTCCACTCATTCGCATCGGCGGGTGGGGCGCCCTTGCGGGTGATGTTCGGCCAGGATTTAGAAAGCTCGCGGTTGCGCTCCAGCCAGGCGGTGGCGCGGTCATCACTGTCCGGCAGAATGGCTTCGGCCGGGCATTCCGGCTCGCACACGCCGCAATCGATGCATTCATCCGGGCTGATGACCAGGAAATTCTCGCCGACATAGAAACAATCGACCGGGCAGACTTCGATACAATCCATGAATTTGCACTTGATGCAGTTTTCGGTGACCACGTAGGTCATTCGGCACTCCTGAAAGACTCGCGTAAAAATTTCGGTCCCCTATGCGCGCGGGAGGGGAGCAAGGTCAAGGCTGGACTGGGTTCGAAGCTAGTTGGTGCTGGGCAGGGTGGCATTCCAGTCCACCTGCGGGACGATGCCGTGGGGGTTGAGGTAGGGGCGGAGTTGGGACCAAGGGATGAGGACGAAGGCGCCTTGTCCGCCATCGTCAAAGCCGTATAACCCTGCACAGGAATCGATGAACCCAAGCCCGTTGATCGCCACTACCCAATGGCTAGGGTCACCGAACTCACTGGAACCGTCGACCGGAAAAGCAGGCGGACCATTGGCATTTTGGTCCGCATTCAGCAGAGCAGCGAACGCCTTCAACCATTGGGTATGAGGGGCAAATATGTCATCGGCTTTCACGCGTCGCCGCTCGTGGACAAGCCAGTTGAAACCCCAAAAAGTGCCGCCACCATGAGGGGCGCCGTGCATATAACTGTAATTCATGCAGGCGACTGAAATAACACCCGGCAACATCCCACCCGCGTCTGGAAACTTGCCGTCGACGGGCGGGTCTTCCCCTGCAGGTTCACAGTCGAGCGTGATGTCAGTGTCCGGGTCGGATTGAACTTTGTTGTCCGTAGGGCCGTTCCACCATTCCGGCAGTATTTTATCGATTTCGGCATTGAATGCCTTGGCGTCTGGCGTGAGCGGAGAGGAGATCAGCGGATAGGTTTTGTCCAGTTTTATGGTGCTGCCCCAACTGGGATCGACCCCAGACCCCAGGGCATGCTGCTGATCCTGTGTGACCATAACCATTTCATACCCCGCGCCGTAATCGGTTGAGGGAGGGGTGTTGGGGTCTGTTTGTGCCCGCGCAGCGTGGGCAGCCAGGAAGATGAGCAAAGACAGACCGAAATCCCTAAACCAAACCATGCTGCACCTTTGCGAAGTACGTACGGATTGTTGCATGGCCGGGATGATTCGATAAGGCCGGGATTGGGTTGGTTTATTGAATTTCCCGGTACAATTCCCGCGCCGTTGTGGCCGGGCCGCGGCGTTCGGGCAGGTGCAAAATCTCCACAACTTTAATGCCATGCGGCAAAGCGAGCGTCAGCACATCGCCGGGGCGGAGTTTGGCGTGGGGTTTGTCCGTCGGTTGGCGGTTGATGCGCACGGCACCTTTTTCCACCATGGCTTCCGCCACCGAGCGGGTTTTGCAGAAGCGCGCGAAAACCAGGAATTTGTCCAGACGGAGCGTGTCTGCTTCCTGGTCCGCCAAATCAGCGCCGCGCGACTTTCAACGCCGCGAGGGCGGCGAAGGGATTATCCGCATCGATGGTGACGGGTTCGGGCTCGGGTTTGCGGTCCGGCTTACGGGGCGCGGCGGTGGGCTGGCGGGCGTGCGTTGTGTGCTCCTGCTTGCGCCGGCCGAGCATGGCGGGTGCGGGCGGACCGAAATATTTATCGCCCTGCACCCCGGCGGGGAACAGGCGGAAGCCCAGCGCGTTGAGTACCGGGGCAAGCTGCTCCGGCTTCAGCCCCATGCGGCTGCCGAGATTGGGCGGCAGCAAAATCTGGTGTTTGCGCATGAGGTAATGCATCTCGCGGGTCACGCGCTCCACCACATCCAGCCGGATCATGATGTCGTTCACCTGCACCCAGCCCATGGCCAGGGCGAAATCCTGCCCCCAATTGGCGGGCATGGGCGCGCAGACAAGGCCCGGTGTGGGCAGTTCCGGCGGGTTGCGGTCGTACCACACGCCCCAGAACAGCGCGCGCAGCCGGGCGGCACCGGGCTTTAGCGCGGCGGGCAGATACATGGCGAAGCGCCCCATATCGATGCCGAATTTTTTCGCCTCCTGCCGTAACTCCGGCGTGAAGGGTTCGGGCGGCAGCACGCCACCGGATTCAGACAAGCGATGGACGATGCCGCGCAACGGGGCGGGCGGGTTTTCCATGGCCTTCAGCAGGGCGCCAAGGCGTTTTTCGGTCTCGGTGGCGAGCCAGGTGGCGAGGCGGGCGCGTATGCGCTCGCGGGCCAGGCCATCCAGGAATTCCGAGTGCAGCATCTCCACGCCAGGTTTAAGGAAGAGGTCGGTTTTCTTAAGGCGGGCAATCTTCACGCCCTCCCAGATGAAATGCCGGTCGTCGGACAGCGTTATCGCGTCATCGGCGGCGGTTTCAGCGGCCAGAATCCGGCGCGGCATTTCCACGCCCAGGGCGCGGCGGGCGGCGCGGAGCAGGATTTTTTTCTCAGGCCCCTGGGTGGCGGGGTCGGGGTGGAACTGAAAACCCTCGATCCGGCCGACATCATGGCCCTCGACCGTCACCAGCCCATCGGCCGCGAGAACGGCCTGTAATTCTTCGGCCTCAGCCTCTTCCAAACGTCTCGTCAAATGTGCCGCCCTTTTATCAACAAACCGCGCCATTAGTTTTACATGCAGCGTGTCGGAAAGTCTGTCCTCCACCGCCCGGGCGCGCATGGCCCAGGTATCGGCATCGGTCATCCAATCCGCCCGCGCGGTTATATAGGCCCAAACGCGCACGTCCGTCAGCCTCTGCATTAACGTATCGATATCGCCTTCAAGACGGTCGAGATTTTCGATCTCGCTTGCGACCCAATCAACGGGCAGTTTTTCCTTCGCCAGCAGGTGAGTGAAAACCTTGGCTACAAGTTTGACATGCGAATCCGTGGCGAGCTTGCGGAAATCCGGGATCTGGCAGGCTTCCCACAGCAGGCGGGTGGCCGCGCGGCCCTGGGCACGGCGCATGAGATCGGCATCGCGGGAGAGCGCGTCCAGCGTTTGCACATCCGCTGCCTCGTTACCGCGTACAAGGCCCTGGCGGCGGGGCGCGGCAGTGAGGCTTTCCAGCAATGCGGGGACGGAGGCGAAATCCAGTTCGTTGTTGCGCCAGAAGATTTGTTCGAGCGGTTCGAATTCGTGGGACTCGACCTTTTCGGCCATGTCCTCGTCCAGGGCTGAGCAATCCGCCGTGGTGCCGAAGGTGCCATCCCGCATACCACGCCCGGCGCGCCCGGCGATTTGCGCCACCTCAGGCGGGGTGAGCAGGCGGGGCTGGTGGCCATCGAATTTGCGCAGGCCAGCGAAGGCGACATGGTTCACATCCATGTTCAGCCCCATGCCGATGGCGTCTGTCGCGACCAGGAAATCCACCTCTTTGTCCTGGTACAAGGCCACCTGGGCGTTGCGGGTGCGGGGCGAGAGCCGGCCCATGACGACCGCGCAGCCACCCCGCCGGCGGCGCACGGCCTCGGCGATGGCGTACACATCGGCGGCGGAGAAGGCGACGATGGCCGAGCGCGGCGGCAGGCGGCTGAGCTTCGCGGAACCGGCGAAGGTAAGCTGAGAGAGGCGCGGACGGGTTTCGATTTCCACGCCAGGCACCAGGCGGCGCATTAACGGTGCGATGGTATCGGCACCCAGAAACATGGTTTCCACGAGACCGCGGGCGTTGAGCAGACGGTCCGTAAACACATGGCCGCGGTCCGGGTCTGCGCAGAGCTGGATCTCATCGACGGCGAGGAATTCCACTTTGCGGTCCAGCGGCATGGCTTCCACCGTGCAGGAGAACCAGCGCGCCCCGGGGGGTACGATTTTTTCCTCACCCGTGATGAGGGCGACGAATTTGATGCCC
>JAKBCD010000228.1 GCA_021808205.1 Pseudomonadota bacterium
GAGCTTGCGGGAGACGAAATAATCGTCCTCCAGCGCGATTTTTTCCAGCTCCATCGCAAGGTCCAGCGTGGGGGAATCCTTAATGCCAAGCTCGCCCAGCACCTCGTAGCAGGTTTTCTGCATAATTTTCGCGCGTGGGTCGTAGTTTTTGTATACCCGGTGGCCAAAGCCCATCAGTTTTACGTTGGAATCCTTATCCTTCACCTGTTTGATGAAGGCCGGAATATTATCCTTGTGGCCAATCTCTCCCAGCATTTTCAAAACCGCCTCGTTGGCGCCGCCATGGGCCGGGCCCCAGAGCGAGGCAATGCCCGCCGCGATGCAGGCAAAGGGGTTGGCCCCGGTGGAGCCGGAAAGCCGCACGGTGGAGGTGGAGGCGTTCTGCTCATGGTCGGCATGCAGGATGAAAATGCGGTCCATCGCCTTGGTCAGCACCGGGTTGGGCTTGTAGGTTTCGGCCGGAACCGCGTGGAACATGTAAAGGAAGTTCTCGGCGTATGAGAGGTCATTACGCGGGTACATGAAGGGTTGGCCGGCATTGTATTTATAGGCCCAGGCGGTGATCGTCGGCATTTTAGCAATCAGCCGGTAAGCGGAAATCTCACGCTGGCGCTCGTCATGAATATCGATGCTGTCCGGGTAGAAGGCAGACATGGCGCCCACCACGGAGCAGAGCATCGCCATTGGGTGGGCATCGCGGCGGAAACCGTCCCAGAAGCGGCGGATCTGCTCGTGCAGCATGGTGTGGCGGGTAATGCCATTGGTAAAGCTTGTCAGCTCCGCCTGGCTCGGCAATTCACCATTCAACAGCAGGTAGGCGACTTCAAGGAAGGATGAATGTTCGGCCAGCTGCTCGATCGGGTAGCCGCGGTGCAGCAGCACGCCCTCATCGCCGTCGATATAGGTGATCGAGCTTTCACAGGAGGCGGTAGCGCCGTAGCTCGGGTCGAAGGTAAAAATGCCAAGCTCGCCCTGCAGCTTGCGTACATCAAGGCATTCCGGCCCGAGCGAACCGCTCAACACCGGCAGGGCTGCGGCTTTGCCGTTGAAGCTGAGCGTCGCCGTGCCGGCTTGTTTGCTGGTAGCGGTTTTGGCCATGGTCTTCACCTTCTTGTTGTGACGCAGCGAAAGGGCGGCAGAAACAGCCGCCTCCGGACGGACGGAACGTTCGCAGGGTTATTCAATCCAGGGGCTGCTGTAAAGCCAGTCTGCCGCGTCGCAACATAGGCGTGCCGGGCGGCAGGCCATCAAACCTCGAAGGTGAGATTCTCCGGCCATTCCGGCTTGGTCATGGCGCGGGGCAGGTGGATACCGCATTCAACCTTGGCCTGTCCGGCCCAGCGGCCAGAGCGTTTATCTTGCCCCGGTAGGGGTTTTGCGGTGCATGTGGCGCAGCCGATGGAGGTGTAGCCCTGAGCCTGAAGGGGATGATGCGGCAGGCCATGCGCCGGGAAGTAGGCGTCCAGCATCTCATCGTCCCAGAAGGCCAGGGGGTTGATGGTGATGCGCCCATCGGCCCCGGTTTCCTGTAACTGCAAGCTGGCCCGCGTAGCGGATTGACCGCGTTTGCGCCCGGTGATCCAGGCGCTGAAACCTTCCAGCGCGTCGTCCAGCGGGTTGGTCTTGCGGATGGCGCAGCAAAGATCGGGGTCTTTTTCCCACAGCCGTCCATCCGGGTCGTAAGCGGCGAGTTGCTTGCCAGACGGGCGGATGGAGCGCACGCCGGTAAGGCCCAGCATTTCAACCAGCGCATCCCGGTAGGCCAGGGTTTCAGGGAAGAGCTTGCCAGTATCGAGAAACACGATCGGCAAATCCTTATCTATCTGCGCCACCATGTGCAGCAATATCGCAGATTCGGCGCCAAATGATGAAACGAGCGCGATTTTGCCTGGAAATTGCCGGGTAATGGCATCGCGCAGGGTTGAGAGTGCGTCAGGCGGAAGGGGCAGGCTATCTGGCATGGTGCTTGTTCCAGGGCCGGTTGCAACCGGGGATGATGCAAACGGGGGTGGGAGGCGGGTCAATCTGGCTTTTTCGGGCAGGAAAGCCAACAGCCTTCCTCGACGAGCGCGCTGATGCGCTGGGCGGCTTGCGCCATTGGCATTCGCTCGGCGCGCCAGCCTTCGCGCAATGCAGCGACTTCCTTCACGCGCGCCGCCCAGCTTTCCGGAAAACAGGCTTCCAGCCGCTTGCGGATGGCGCCCGCCAAGCCGGGAGCCTGGCCATTGGTGGAGATTGTGAGCAGCAGATCGCCCCGGCGGATTTCGGCAACCGAGTTGAAGTCGCAAAACTCGGGCACGTCTTCCACATTTACCAGCACCCTCGCGGCACGCGCGGCTTCGGCCAGGGGCAGGTAGTCGGGTTCATCCAGCCCAACGATCCAGAGCAGATTGAGCTGGCTGATTTCCCCGGCATCTGGCAGGCGGGGCAGGGCGGCGGGGCCAGCCTCACGGGCCAGCTCTGGGTCTGGGGCAAACACCAGCAAATTGTCTCCCGCCCCGGCGGCACGCAAACCGCGCAAACGCCGCAGCGCCTGCGGGCCCGCTCCAGCAAGGCCCAGCCGCAGCCGAGAAGGATCAAGCGCCAATGGGATCATGGGTAAGTAGAAAAGGATTTTTTGTTGTTTTACAATGCAACGCGAAAAATAATGTAGTTTTGCCAAATTCGGCGAGGCTGGTAAAATTTTCTTTTAGAATGGTCTGGTTCAGGACAACGCTAAACCCCAGACTTCAGGGACTCTTCCCTGGGCTGCCTGCCCTGTGGCCGCGCGGAAAGGGGGGGCGTTATATCTTGCAATTCGTCAACCATCAGGGTCATCGAAAAAACCGTGCCGCCGGGGCCGGTTTGCTCCAGCATCAGCTCTCCGCCATGGGCGCGGATAAGGTCGCGTGCGATGGCAAGGCCAAGGCCGGTGCCGCCGCTGCGAACAGAGCCGGCGAACGGCTTGAAAAGATTTGCTTTTGCGCGTTCAGGCAAACCCGGCCCGTTATCAGCCACCCGCAGCAGTGTCTGGCCGTCGCAAATTTCTGTACTCAGCCTGACGATGGTCGCGCCTGCCTCGGTGGCATTGCGGATTAAATTGGCGAAGACGCGGTATAAATGGTCACGGTCGAGCGGCAGCGCGAGACCTTCAGGCACGGTGTTTTCAATTCTCCAGGCTGCATGTTCCGGCGCCAATGTTTCAGCCACTTCGTCAATCAGCGTGCGAAGAATAACCGGCGCGCGGTTGACCGCCATCCGGCCTTCACGGGCGAATTCAACCGTGCTGGAAACCAACTGCACCGCCCGCTCGACAGGAGGGATCAGCGCTCGGGCGGCACGTTTCACCACCGGGTCTTCCACATCCTGCAGCCGGTCCGCCACCAGCAGCGCGGAAGAAAGGATGTTGCGCAGATCATGCGCGATTTTGGCAACCGCCGTGCCCATCGCCGCCAGCCGTGCGTTGCGCCAGAGGGCGGCGCGCAACTCGTCCTGCATGGCCTTCAATTCACGCGCGGCAATGGAAATATCATCCTTTGGCCGGGCGGCCAGCCAGTCCAGCCCGCTGGTGTCAGCCTCTTCCGGCGCTTCGCCGAAGCGGGTGATGGAGGTGGTGAGGATTTCCATGGGCCTTACCAGCAGCCAGTTGAGCACCGCATAAACCAGGAGGCCCGACAGCAGCGAGACAATGACGATCAGGCTCAGGGCACGCTGCGCATATGTGCACAGCCGGGTGGTCAGGGGCGAGGTGTCGACATCAACAATCATGATGCCGCCGGGTGCGACGCCTGAAGGAAACGCAATGGCCTCCTCAGGGGGGGCAAAGCCGGCGATCCGCCGGCAGATCATGAGGCTGCTATAGCCAAACGGCTCGTTGCCGGGAACGACGAGGGGGGGATTGCTGGGCTGAAAGCCGTGAAGCTGCCAGGCTTTTGACGCGCCATGCCGGTAGAGCAAGGTAATGCTCTGAACCCTGGCGAGGCGCAGCAAAGCATCTGCATTGGCGGCGGGGGTGGTTTGCATGGCAAATGCCGCGATATCGGCGCGGGTTTTGACTTCTTCCATCCAATACAGCCGTTGCCTGCCAAGAACCGGAATCATCGCTAAAATTTCGATGATCATGATCGAAAAAACCGTGCACCACAGCAATTTGCTGGGCAGCGACGTAGGCTGCGGTTTGAGGCGCGCGAGCCAGCTCATGCTGCTTGCAGTGCGGCTGCGGCCGCCTTCCGCCCGGCGGCGAAAAGCTGCTCAAGGAAAGGCCGGTCGGTATTCAATTTAGAGGATAGCGGGTGCCGGGAGAGGGCTTCATCGGCGGAAATATCCAGCAGCTTCACCTGGCGGGGCAGCATGGAAAGCTCAGCCGCCAGCGGCGCCTGAAAAGCGATTTCGTGCAGGCGGTGCACGATATCCGCCGTTG
>JAKBCD010000229.1 GCA_021808205.1 Pseudomonadota bacterium
GAACAGGGCGCCGAGCGCCCGGTTGACCGGTTTGGGGCCAGGGGCGGCTGACCAGTTCATGCGCGGCAATTGTTCGATCAATACTTCTGCCGGTGTAAAAACATCCGCCGTGACCCATAGATTGGTGGTGAACATGCGAGCCGGGCGGCCGGTTTGGTCCAGCCCGATGGCGGCGACATGGGTTAGCCTGTTCTCAGCGTCACGCAGAAAGCAATGAATATGCCCGCTTTCCACCTTGCCGCGATGGGCGTGGAAATAATATTGCGCATTCGTTTCCGGGTCGCGCACATCGTCGGGCGGGTAATGCTCCAGCGCCAGGAAGTCGGCGCCGTCCAGCAGCGTGGTGACGATGTTGCGCCCCGCATTTTCCATCTCAGCCAGAGATGAGACCAGTTCGACAGCGGCTTGGGCTTGTTCCTCAAAGCGTTCCATCAGAACCTCGCCGTGACAGAGGTGAGCCAGACGGGGGAGGCGTTGGTGAGCAGGGTCTCGAGCGGATGATCAAGCCCCGTGAGCATCAGCAATGACACCGCCACCAGCCCGCCGCCGAGCAGGGTTTTCCCGGTTCTGCCAGCCCCCATCATGCCGCCGCGCAGGCGCTGCAGCGTGGCGCGGGAGAGGATGCCCAGCCCTAGCAGCGGCAGGGCCGTGCCAATGCCAAAAGCCAGCATTACTGCCAACACCTGCGCGAAATCCTTCCCCTGAGCAGCAAGCAGGGTCGCGGCGCCCAGGGTTGGCCCGGCACAGGGCGTCCAGATGCTACCGAGCAACAGCCCGATGCCGAATTGCCCGCGCCAGCCTGTGCCCGTCCGGCCGCCAAACCGGTTATTCATCCAATTGCCGAACGGTCCGGCCGCCGTTGCGAGCCATGTTTGCGCGCGGGGAATGAGTAGCAACAGGCCGAGCGCCAGAAGCAGCGCCGCCGCCAGAAACCGGAAGGCGCCAAGGTTCAGCCCCAGCGAGAAGCCAAGTGTCGCGGCAAACACCCCCAACGCGGTAAAGGCCAGAGCCACGCCGCCCGCCAGAGCCAGCGGGCCAGCTTTGTGCGCCGAAGCTGCAGCGCCCAATACCAACGGTAGTACGGGGACAACGCAAGGCGAGAGCGTGGACAGCAACCCTGCCAGCAATGCGAAACCTGCGGCGGCGAACATGGCTCAGCCCTTCACAGCATAATTCAATAGCCTCTCGATATCGGCCTTGGAGGTGATACCGGTCACGCGCGCGGCTTCCGTGCCGTCGTGGTAGGCAATCAGCGTGCTTTGCATCTGCACACGCAATTGCCGCACCACGGGCTTCTGCGCATCAAAATCCACATCTAGAATTTCTACCTTCGCGTAGCGCGGGTCGGTTTCTAGGTCCCTCAAAACTTCTTGCTGCGCCTTGCAGGTTGGGCACCAGCTCGCCTCAACATGTACCACCAACGGCGTGCCGTTCTGCAGCGCCGCGTTGTAAGCAGCCTGGGTATATGGCTGGATGGTGGCGGCGCGGGCGGCAGGCGCGGTGAACAGGGCAATGCCACATAAGGCGCTACGTAAAGCGTGGCGGGTCATGGTTTTTCTCCGGGCAAAGGAAAGGACGCGGGATATTGCCCCGCGTCCGGGAGCCACTAATTGGCCTTGCACTTACCCGCGCAGGCGCCGGTCTTGCCCGCGCAAGCGGCCGTTTTACCCGCACACGCGCCGGTTTTGCCGGCACAGCTGGACGTGCTTTGCCCGGCGCAAGCGGCGCGAGCCAGCATCGGTGTGGTGGCGGCGACAAGCCCGCCGAGCGAAACAGCGGCACCCAGAGTGAGTATGGAGGCTTTGAACTTCATTGCGGATATCCTTTTTCAGTGGGGCGGCGCCGGACCATCCGAATGCCGCTATGAAGCTGTTCGTGTTCAGGCGCGGCAAGGTTACAGGGGGCTTGAATATTTTTTCATCGCCCCCGAATTTGCCGCCATGAAAGCACACGATGTCTTCGGTTCTTGCTGAGGCAGCCCATCTGCGGATTGGGCTGTCACTCGGTCTGCTGGCACTGCTGGCAGGGGCAGAGACGGCTTGGCCGCGCCGGGTGCGCACACAGCCAAGGTTGCGCCGCTGGCCCGGCAATCTCGGCATCGCGCTGGTGGATGCGCTGACTATGGCTGCTGCATGCGGACTAGAGCCGGATGATTTTAGATCGAATCACGACGTGATCCGCTCTAAAATCTGAATCCGCCTCTAAAACAATGAGATAGAGGACGATTCAGACTTTAGCCTCGCTCGTAAAGTAAGCGAGCCTAAAGTCATCGCGCTCTAGCGCCTGGCGCCCGAAGACGATCCGCCTGGCAAAGCCGCCGAAAACTCTCCAGACTCGAATAAGCAATGTCTTCATCTTGAAAATCAGGAGCGTTAGGAGTGCTTACGCCATAACCATAGATGATGCGGTTGGGTTTGGTGAGCATCATATCGTCTTTGCTTATCGAAACCCCCACTCTGCCATTGAGGTATAATCATTTTAATTTAAATCCCGTACGGTCTTTAAGCGTGGCTTTGATGTCAACCCGGTATGGTACCATCCCTCGTTCGGCCGTTCCAACATCAAGCGAACTTCCCATCGGCGGCACAGAACGGTGGCGGCAATTTGTGCGCTCGCACGCGCGGCAGCCAGGGCCAATCGGGTCCGCCGCGTCCGGGTTCGTCAGGTCCAGCCCGGAGGCATAAACCGTTTGCGCCGCATGACCGATCTCACAGCCCAACACAACAGCAACCGCGCGCGGTCGGGCGAGGTAAGCGCCACCGCTTCTTCCCACCGTACGCGCGATGTTGAGATAACTTACATCATCCGGCGTGCGGGCCAGCTGCACCTGGATTTCGCCCGGGCGTGCAAAGGCACGGTAAACGTTCCATAAAGGGCATGGCCCACCAAATTGTGCGAACTGAAACCGTGTGGCGGAAGAGCGTTTCAGCACATTCCCGGCGATGTCCGTCTTCACGAAATAAAATGGTATTCCCGGCAGGTCTGGCCGTTGCATGGTGGAAAGCCGGTGGCAAACCTGCTCAAAGCTCGCCCCGAACTGGCGTTGCAGGCGCTGAATGTCATACCGCGCTGCCCGTGCCGCCTCATGAAAGCGCCGATAGGGCAGCATCAACGCCCCGGCGAAATAATTCGCCAACGCCATGCGGGCCAGATCGCGCGTTTCCTCGGCCGAGAAACTCTGCCGCTTCAACTCCGCCTCGATCAACCCTTGCTGCTCGAGTTGGCCGATCACATGCGCCAGCCAGAACACCTCACTCTCCGGCGCGGCGTCGCCGGTTACGTGCAGCTCGCCGGTTTTGCGGTTCAGGCGCCAGAACATGCCCTCCGCCAGCAGCCCGGGCGTCATGCTAACGCTAATGCCGTGTGTCTCTCGCAAATGCTGGCGCAAATCCTCCCGCAGCGTCAGTGGTTGAAACCTCTGGGCCGCGAATAAGGCCTCTGCCGCACGGTCCAGCGTGTCAAAATAATTTTGGCGGGACTGCACCCAGTCGCGTACCTCGTCATACGGGAAGCGGGGGAGCACCAGGGATGTCTGCACCAGGCTTTCGCGCTGGGCGGCGTAGGCACGGTAGAGGGCCATGAACGCCTCCGCCAGATGCGGGGCATTGCGCACCAAGGCGGGTACTTCTGCATGGGTTCCACGCAGGCTGCGGAAGAGTGGGTCGGCCAGATCCTCCCGCAATTGCAATTCCCGCTTTGCCTCCTCTCCATCCGCGAAATAGGTCTTTCGCAAATTCAGCACGGAAGCGGCGCGGTCCATCAATCTCAGGGTCAAAGGCCGCTGATCAGCCTCGATCTGGTTCAGGTAGCTAGATGAAATATCTAACTTTTTAGCAAGTTCCGTCTGCTTCAGCCCGGCGCGCTCCCGCGCTTGGCGTAGCCTTTTGCCCGCAAAAATTTTCTGACGCGCCATGGTTCTGTTTTTGCAAGATTAGCAAAACCTGTCTAGTATATTCGCCCTATTCCACACCGAAACGGCTGGACCACGAGCCCCTTCGGCACGAAACTAACCTCAAACAAACTGGAAACCGGCGCAATGAAACTGCATGATGTGAAAGTCTATCCGTCCAAAACGCCCCTGAAGCGCGAGGACCAGCTGGCCTGGAAGATCGCGGGCGTGGCGGCGGACAAGGTGTCGGTGACCAAGGATGTCACCGACATGATCATCAACCGGATCATTGATAATGCCTCCGTTGCCATTGCCTCCGTCAATCGTAGCGCCCCCATTTCCGCGCGCGGTCAGGCGCTTGGCCATCCGCGCAAGGGCGGCGCGCAGGTGTTTGGCTTGCCCGCTCGCATACGCGTTAGTCCAGAATGGGCTGCATGGGCCAATGGCACGGCGGTGCGCGAGCTGGATTATCACGACACCTTCCTTGCC
>JAKBCD010000230.1 GCA_021808205.1 Pseudomonadota bacterium
GGCGCCTGGCCAATGAGCTGGAGAAGCTGAAAGCCTCCCACGATTACGTACTGGTGGACACCC
The DNA here is from genome assembly GCA_021808205.1 of Pseudomonadota bacterium. Next base: position 64 of record JAKBCD010000230.1, read on the forward strand.
CACCGGTGATCGATAGCGACGCCCGGCGTGCGATTCGCGGCGCGGATCTGGTGCTGGTGCCGCTCAACCCCGCCCCGCCGGATTTATGGGCCGCCGAGGGCACCTTGAAACTGGCGGCGGAGGAACGCCGCCCAGCGGCATTATTGTTCAACCGCGCGCCCGCCGCATCCCGCCTGCGTAAGCGGCTGGAAGCGGAAATTACTGCGCGGCGGCTCACCCTTCTGCCTGTGGCGCTGGCCAACCGTGCTGGTTATGCCAATGCTTTTGCCGACGGGCTGGGGGTTACCGAAGCAGGCCCCGCAACGCAGGCCGCGCAGGAGCTGCATGAGGCGGTGCGGTCTCTTCTGGCGCTGTTTGAGGGCGCGGCGGCAAGATGAAGAAAATTTCCGCTGCGCTGTCTTAAAACTGCAAAAAACATCATGTCGAGGCTTGTCAGCCTGACACTTTTCCGCCACACTCTGTAACGCGGCCTCCATAATCGCCGCCTGGGCGGTTCTGAAAAGAACCGAACGGTGAGCGGGGCAAAAAATGCCAGTCGCCAAGTTTAGGGAGCAAAAAAACGAGGCATCGAAAGCGGTGCTCAAGGCCGGTCCTTCAGGACCGGCCTTTTTTAATGCCGCTAATCTGGAAGGGTGCAGCTCAGCGCTCTGGTGTGTCTTTGCGCGGCCGTGGGCGGCGATGAAACCGCGAGATACTGACCTCTCCCCAGATTTTTTCGCGCGTGAAAGGGTCTTCGGCCACGAAGCGGTCCACGGCCGCGCGGTCTGGCGCTTCCAGCAGCAGCAGCGAGCCGGTCATGGTCTCTCCGTCATCGGTCTGTAACGGGCCAGACATGATAACGCGAACCGGGCCTGCCTCGTCCTGCTCCTCCAGAAATGCGCGGTGCGCGGCATAAAAACTCAACCGGCGCTGCAAAACACCGGGGCGGTCTTTCGCATGTAAAATATACATGGGCATGTGCTGTTAGACCCTCTCCTGACATGTTGCGGTATCGGTAGTATGAAACTCAGGTTTTGACACGCCGCATCTTCGCCACCCAGCTTTGTGCTGCGCGCGAAGGCGGCCGACGCAGGGGGCCGCGATGAAGCTGTTGCGCTATGGCGATGAGGGGCAGGAAAAATGGGGCGTGCTGGACGTCGCGGGTGCCATCCGCACGCTGGACGATGCGTTGCAGCATGTCAGGGGAGATGCGCTGACGCCAGAGTGGCTGGCTCAGCTGCAAAGGCTGGACCCCGCCAAGCTGCCATTGCTCAAGGCCAGCCACCGCATCGGCCCGCCTATCCCCCGGCCGCTGAATTTTGTCTGTGTCGGGCTGAACTACGCTGACCACGCGGCGGAAACCGGCGGCAAAATCCCCAAGGAGCCGATCCTGTTTCTGAAATCCCTGTCCGCCTTCTGCGGCCCGCACGACGACATCATCATCCCGCCCGGCGCCCGCAAAACCGACTGGGAAGTTGAGCTGGGTGTTGTCATCAGCGCCCGGGCATCGCGCGTGCCGGAGGCAGCGGCGATGGATTATGTGGCTGGCTATACGATTGTGAACGATGTGAGCGAGCGCGAATACCAGACCGAGCGCAGCGGCACATGGGACAAAGGCAAGGGCTGCGACCATTTCGGCCCCGTTGGCCCCTGGCTCGTCACCAAGGATGAAGTGCCGGACCCGCAAAATCTGCACCTGTTCTGCGAGGTTGACGGCAAGATGATGCAGGACGGCACCACCGCCAACATGATCTTTGGCGTGCGGATGCTGGTTGCCTATGTATCGCAGTTCATCACGCTTTATCCGGGTGACATCATTGCCACCGGCACTCCCGCGGGTGTGGGCATGGGCCGAAAGCCGGCGCCGATTTATCTGCGCGCCGGGCAGAGCCTGCGGCTTGGTATAGAAGGGCTGGGCGAGCAGCGGGCCAAAACCGTGGGCGGGTGAGCCGCACTCACCCCAGCGCGATAATAAACGAAACCACCGCCGTAAGGCCGAGCCAGATGGCGGCGGGCAGCATTCGCCGGTCGCGTGCAAACATCAGCGCATAAGCAGCCTTCAGAATATTATTGCTGGCGCTGGCAATCAGCACGGCACCCGTCACCGCGCTGGCGCTCACGGCGAATTTCCCGTCCAGCAACGAGAGAATGAACGGGTCGATATCCGAAAACCCGACCACGAAGCTCAGCACATGCAGCCCCGCCGCGCCAAACCGCGTGGTAACGAACTGCGTAACGCCAGCGAAGAACACAAACAACGCCGCGAACAGAAACGCCACGGGCAGGTCCAGCGGGTTGGCGCTCACCGCCGCATGGCTTTGCGTCTGCGCGCCCCGCGCGCGCCAGGCCAATAGCCCGCCCACGGCCAGGCACGCCACAAACAGCCCGCCAAACGGCAGCGCCAGCGCCAGTGCCGTGTTCATGTGTCCCAGCAGGGCAATCAGCACCAGCAGCCGGGCATACATCATGCCGGTGGCGATAATCACCGCCGCTGGTGCCAGGGCCGCGCTGTCTGGTTCCGCTTGGCAGGCGCGGGCCAGCACCACGGTGGCGGCGGTGGAGGAATAAAGCCCGCCCAGCACGCCGGTGAGCAGCGTGCCCGCCCGCGGGAACACATAGCGGTGTGCCAGATAGCCGAGATAGGAAATACCGGAGATCACCAGCACCGCCACCCAGATCTTCGTCCAGGTGATGCCGGGCAGATAAGGCACCTGCGTTGCCGGCAGCAGCGGATAAACCAGCCCGGCCAGGACCAGGAATTTCGCCAGCGTGACACCTTCCTCGGTGGGAAAGGCGTCTGAGAAGCGGCGGATACTCACCTGCTCGCCCAGCGCCAGCAGAATCAGCACCGTCAGTGCCACAATCACCGAGACCGGCGCGGTGAGCATCAACGGCCCCAGCGTATAGGCGATCAGCCCGATCGCCGTCGGCACCAGAGAGGTGTCACCGGCTTGTACCCGCTTGCGGTAATCCAGCATCAGCCCCAGCACGCCCAGCCCCACACAGAAAGGGGTGATGGGGGCGATCACCCATAGCACGAAGCCGAGGACGGCAATCAGCGTAATGGTGCGGGTGGTGCCAAAGCCCTGCGCCTCGGGCGGCAGCGTGCCTTCGCCCCGGCGGCGGTAGGCGTGCAGTTCCAGCCCGATAATCAGGGCCAGCCCCGCCGTGCCCAGAAAGCCAGACAGCAGAGGCGGCAGCACGCTCATGCGCCGCGCAGCATGGCCAGGCCTTGGTCCAGATCGGCGATCAGATCATCTATATTTTCCAGCCCGATCTGAAAGCGCGCGGCCTCGCCCTCAAACCTGCCGGTGCCGGCAGACCGGCGGATGGTGCCGGTGGTGGGCAAAACGAGACTCTCATACCCGCCCCAGCTGGCGCCGATGCCGAACATGGCCAGCGCATCGATCATCCGCACCACGTCCTGCGCGCTATATTCGGGCTGGAACACCACGCCGAACAGCCCGCAGGCGCCGGTGAAATCGCGTTTGAAAAATTCATGGCCAGGGCATGAGGGCATGGCCGGATGCAGCACCCGCGCCACCTCTGGCCGGGCCGCGAACCATTGGGCGATTTTCAACCCCGCCGCCTCGGCGGCCTTCAGCCGCACATGCAGCGTGCGCAAACCCCGCAGCGCCAGCCAGCAATCATCCGGGCTGGCATAATTGCCGGTTTCCAAAGAGCCCAGACGCAACCAGCGCCAATCCTCCTCGGTATTCACCACCACCGCGCCCAGGATAATATCCGAATGCCCCCCCGGATATTTGGTGAGCGCATGGATCGACACATCCACACCCTTCTCAAACGGCGCAAAATGCAGAATGCCCCAGGTATTATCCAGAAACACCTTGGCCCCGTGCCGGTGCGCCACCGCCGCCAGCCCCGGAATATCCTGCACCTCGAAGGTGTGGCTGCCGGGGCTTTCGGTGAACAGCACTTTGGTATTGGGCCGGAACAGCGCCTCCAGCCCCTCGGCATTTATCATCGGGTCGTAATAGCTGGTTTCAACGCCAAAGCGCGTCAGCACATTATCGCAGAATGTACGCGTCGGCCCGTAAACAGAATCCGGCACCAGCAAATGTTCGCCGGTTTTCAGATAGGCCAGCAGCGGCAAGGTGATGGCCGAAAGCCCGCTGCCGGTCACTTGCGCATGGGTGCCGCCTTCAATTTCGGCAATGGCGGCTTCCAGCGCGAAATGGGTCTCGCTGCCCATCAGACCGTAATTTTCCAGCGGCTCGAAGGCAGCGCGCCGGCCAACTTCCTGCTTTGCCGCCACGCTGGCGTGCAGCACGGTGGAGCCGCGCTTCAGCGGCGGGTTCACGAAGC
>JAKBCD010000231.1 GCA_021808205.1 Pseudomonadota bacterium
CGCCTGCGCCCTGGCAACGCGCTCAGCGGGCCACAAAGCAGGATTGATCTCCGCGCAATATTCCGCAATCGCGAGGCTTTCCCAGGCTCTGGCACCATCATGCTCCAAATAGGGCACCAGCCCGCTGGGTGAAACCTTCTTCACCTCCGGCGAGTTGCCCCCGGCCAGCGGCACAAAAACCTCCTCGGCCTGCAACCCGGCCAGCCGCACCAACAGCCAGCCGCGCAAGGACCAGGAGGAATACCGCGCTGTCCCCAAATAAAGCCTTGCCGCCATGCCATACCTCCGTGAAGCTCTATAGCCCCGGCCACGCCCGGCATGATAGGGGCGGATATGGCGTTGCGAGTAAAGGAATGGGCGGGGCTGCGGCTGGAACGGCCCCTGGTGATGGGGATTCTCAACATTACCCCGGATTCCTTCTCCGATGGCGGGCTGCATTTCAGCCTGGACGCCGCCATCGCGGCGGGTCAGCGCATGCTTACAGAAGGGGCGGCTATTCTCGACATTGGCGGCGAGAGCACCCGCCCCGGTGCGGCTCCGGTTCCGGTTGATCTGGAAATTGACCGGATCGTACCCGTTATTCGTGCTCTGGCCGCGGATGGCGCTGTGATCTCGCTGGACACCCGCAATGCCGAAACCATGGCGGCCGGGCTGGATGCAGGGGCCAGGATCGTGAACGATATTTCTGGCCTGCGGCATGACCCGGCGGCTTTGCCTCTGGTGGCGTGCCGGGCCTGCCCGGTGGTGCTGATGCATATGCGCGGCACGCCCGAAACCATGAACGAATACGCCGATTACGTCGATGTAGAGGCGCAGGTGACAGCCGAGATCACCACCCTGCGTGATACGGCGCTAGCGCACGGCATCCGGGCTGAAAACATCTGCCTGGACCCCGGAATCGGCTTCGCCAAGCGCGGCGCACAAAATATACAATTGTTAAACGCGACCGCCCGGCTGGCCTCCTTCGGGCACCCTTTGCTCATCGCCCTTTCCCGCAAGCGTTTCCTGGGTGAAATTTCGGGTGAGCCGGACGCCACCAAACGTGACCCGGAGAGCCTGGCCGGGGCAATCTATGCCTGCGCGCAAGGGGCGCATATATTGCGTGTGCATGACGTGGCCGGGACGGTGAAAGCCCTGCGCGTCTGGCAGAGACTGACTGAGAGAGATGATGGATAAAAAGCCCCACCGCCGCCTGTTCGGCACAGACGGGATTCGCGGCACCGCCAACACCACACCGATGACGGCCGAAATCGCGCTCAAGCTCGGCCAGGCGGCCGGGCTGCTCTTCACCAAGGGCGAGCACAGACACCGCGTGATCATTGGCAAGGATACACGGCTCTCCGGCTATATGCTGGAGCCTGCCCTCACGGCGGGGTTCATCTCGGCGGGCATGAACGTGACCCTGGCCGGCCCGCTACCCACCCCCGCCATCGCCATGCTCACCCGCTCCCTGCGGGCGGATCTTGGCGTCGTCATCTCCGCCTCGCACAACCCGTATGAGGATAACGGCATCAAGCTGTTCGGCCCGGATGGCGCCAAGCTCTCGGATGAAACCGAGGCCGAGATCGAGGCGCTGATGGCTGAAGACCTTTCGGAGCGCCTGGCGCCGCCAGCTGGGCTGGGCCGCGCCGCGCGGCTGGTGGATGCCGCCGGGCGCTATGTCGAGGCCGCGAAATTCTCCCTACCCCGCGGCCTGCGGCTGGATGGTCTGCGTATCGTGCTGGACTGTGCCCACGGTGCGGCCTACCGCGTGGCCCCGGCGGCGTTGTTTGAGCTGGGGGCGGAGGTGATTCCGCTGGGTGTCTCGCCGGACGGCTTTAACATCAACCGCGAAGCCGGTTCCACCGCGCCCAAGGCGCTGTGCGAGGCGGTGCTGGAACATGGTGCGGATATCGGCATCGCGCTGGATGGCGATGCCGACCGGGTGATCATCGCCGATGAGCGCGGCGAGATTATCGATGGCGACCAGATTCTCGGCCTTATCGCGCGGGATATGGCGCAGGCGGGTGCCTTGCGCGGCGGCGGCATCGTCGCCACGGTCATGAGCAACATGGGGCTGGAGCGTTTCCTGGTGGGGCTCGGCCTCACCCTGATCCGCACCAAAGTGGGCGACCGCTACGTAGCCGAAGCCATGCGCGCTGAGGGCTTCAACCTGGGCGGTGAGCAATCCGGCCATGTCATCCTCTCGGATTTCGCCACCACTGGGGATGGGCTGGTGGCGGCGTTGCAGGTGCTATCGGTGCTGATACGCTCGGGTCAACGCGCTTCAGAGGCCTGCCGGGTGTTCGACCCGCTGCCGCAGCTTTTGCGCAATGTGCGCTATCGCGGCGCATCGCCACTCAATTTGCCGCATATCCAGGCGGCCATCGAAGGCGCTTCTGCCCGGCTAGGTGGCAACGGCCGGGTGCTGATCCGCGCTTCGGGCACTGAACCGCTGATCCGGGTGATGGCCGAGGGCGAGGACCAGACATTGATCGAGGAGATCGTCGCGGCGCTCTGCGCCGGGATCGCCGCCACCGCGCAAGCCGCCGAATGAACCCCACGATGAGCATGGGTATGATGGCGCGGGTTTTAACCATCGCAGGCTCTGATTCCGGCGGCGGCGCCGGGATCGAGGCTGATTTGAAAACCATTTCCGCGCTGGGCGGCTATGGCTGCACCACCATCACGGCGCTGACGGCCCAGAACACGCTAGGGGTGCAGGGGGTGCATGCCATCCCGGCGGAATTCGTCTTACTTTGCATGCGCACGGTGCTGGGCGATATCGGGGTGGACGCAATCAAGCTCGGCATGCTGACCAACGAGGCGATCATCCGCACCGTGGCCGCCAATCTGCCCGCCGATGTACCGGTGGTGCTGGACCCGGTCATGGTTTCCACTTCCGGCGCCACGTTGCTGCCGGACGGCGCGATCGCCGCGCTGATCTCCAAGCTGATCCCGGCCGCCACGCTCATCACCCCCAATCTACCTGAAACCGCGAAGATCACCGGACTACCGGTAGAGACCAAGGCACAACGGATCGCCGCCGGGCGGATGCTGCTGGACATGGGCGCGAAAGCCGCTTTGGTGAAAGGCGGGCACAGCGCCGGGCCAGAGCTGACCGATCTGCTGGTGACGCGCGAAAGCGAGGTCGCCATCACCCTGCCCCGCATCGAAACGCGTAACACCCATGGCACCGGCTGCACCATGTCCGCCGCCATCGCCACCAGCCTGGCGCAGGGCATGGCGCTGGAGGCCGCGGTGCGGCGAGCCCGGGATTACCTGCAGGCCGCCATTCTTAACGCACCTGGCATCGGCGCCGGGCACGGACCGGTCAATCACCTGGCTTGGCAGGCGAACACCGCCGCAGCCTAGCGCAGCTTTCAGCCATGGGTTAATCAGGGAACGCCATGCAACCCCGGAGGCAAGATGTCCTGGCTGCATAATCCGCTCGTTGGCCCGGAGGGCGGGGTAGAGCTGGTCCTTACCCCGATGACCCATGATATCGGCAGCCTGCGCGTGCGCCGCGCCCTGCCACACGCCAAGCGCCGCATGGTGGGGCCGTTCGTGTTCCTAGACCATATCGGCCCCGCGGCATTCGAACCCGGCCATGGGCTGGATGTACGCCCGCACCCGCATATCGGGCTGGCCACCATCACCTATCTCATGCAGGGCCGCATCTACCACCGGGATAATCTGGGAAGCACTCAGGATATCCGCCCCGGTGAGGTGAACTGGATGACCGCCGGGCGCGGCATCGCCCATTCCGAACGCACGCCGCCGGCAGCACGGGAAGCAGGGCAGGCCATGCTCGGCATCCAAAGCTGGGTGGCGCTGCCGAAAGACGCCGAAGAGGTGGAACCGGGCTTCTTTCACCATGCCGGCGCCAGCCTGCCGCAGCTTGAGGGTGACGGAATCGTCGCGCGAATCATTGCCGGGCATGCTTATGGCGCCGCCTCGCCGGTGCAGGTGTTTTCCGGCACGCTCTATGTCGATGCCAGCCTTGCCGCCGACTCGGCCCTGCCCTTGCCGGATGAGCACGAGGAACGCTCGGTGCAGATCGTCTCCGGCGAAATTGAGATCGCCGGGGAGCGGTTTGGCGAAGGGCAGTTGCTCGTCTTCCGCCCTGGCGATGCGATTACCATACGGGCCCTTAGCAATAGCCGGCTGATGCTGCTGGGCGGCGACCCGCTGGACGGGCCACGCCACATCTGGTGGAATTTCGTCAGCTCTTCACAAGAGCGTATCGAGCAGGCCAAAGAGGACTGGGCGCAGCGCCGTTTTGGGCTGGTGGCAGGCGACGAACAGGAATTCATTCCGCTGCCGGGCGGCAAGCCGGCAGGCGTTTAAGGAGAGGCATATGAGCGAGAGCATAACCGTTACCGTTA
>JAKBCD010000232.1 GCA_021808205.1 Pseudomonadota bacterium
TGCTGGCCGCCGTTCGCGAGGCTCTGGCGCGCCAGGCCCATGAATCAGCGCAGCGAGCCAGCCACAAGGAATTCCAGACCCGGCTTGACCGCCTCACCCCGCGTGAGCGCCAAGTGATGGACGGGCTGGTCAACGGCCTGCCAAACAAAAGCATTGCCTACGACCTTGCGATCAGCGCCCGCACGGTCGAGATCTACCGCGCCAATCTGATGACCAAAATGCAGGCCAACAGCCTTCCGGATCTGGTGCGCATGGTGCTGCTGGCAGCCAGCTCCGCAGAAAGATAAAGCCGCCTCTAAAACAATGAGATAGAGGGCGATTCAGACTTTAGGCTCGCTCGTAAAGTGAGCGAACCCAAAGTCATCGCGCTCTAAAGCAATCTGCCTTTAGATTGACGCGGCGGCGCCAAGACAAATGCATGCAATTGCTCGCTCAAACATAAAATTAGAGCGTTCAGCTAAAAGCTGAGCGCTCTAATCAGGACGGCTTTATGCAAAACGCTTTTTGCCTGGATCAGCCGCGCAGAGCCTTGGGCAAGCTGGTAATCGCCTGGTCAATCAAGGCGGCATCGGCATCGTTGCTCACGTTGTCGCGCAGAATGGCCGCAGAGACCGTGGTCGCGATGTCGATGGCAACGGCGCGCACCTCTTTTACGGCGACGGCCTGGGCAGCTGCAATCCGCTCCACCGCCATACGCTCGCGGCGCTGGGCATTGGCGGTGGCTTCGGCGGCCAGTTCTGCCGCCAGGCGCTGGGCTTCGGCATGGGCGGTGGCCAGAATGTGTTTCGCATCCTCAGCCGCCTGAACCTGCTTCTGCTTGGCGTCGGCCAGCATGGCCTCGGCCTCAGCCTTCAGCTGGGCGGCTTCGTCCAGGGCCGCCTGCACGGCGAGGGTTCTTGCATCAAGTATGCCGACTACGGCAGCCACCACCTTGCGCCCCGCAAGGAGCGCGAAAATAAGGATGGCAATGAAAACCCAGAAGGTGCCATGCGCCCAGAAATTCGCGTAGAGAGCATCGTATTCCATTGCCTACGCCGCCTTTCGCGCTGCCAGCGCATCATCCACCCGCCGCACCAGATCTTCCTGTGCAGGAACCGAGCCGGTGAGCTTGATGAGCATTTCCCGCGCGGCCTCAGAGGCAACCGGCTTGATCGCCGCCATGGCCGCATCGCGGGCAGAAACAATCCGCGCCTCGGATTCGGCAAGCTTGGCGTCAAGCTCGGCGTTCAACGCAATCGCTCTGGCAGAAGCCTCTGCCTTTGCATCGGCCACCGCTTTTGCCACCTCGGCTTGCGCGTTAGCGCGTGCCGTGGAGAGCGTAATCGTGAGCTGCGCTACCGCCCGGTCCGCTTCCAGCTTGGCGGCGCGGGCCGCTGCCAGGTCGCGGGCAATCACAGCGGCGCGGTTTTCCAGAACCTTGCCCATTTGCGGCAAGCCCCAGCGCGACAGCAGGAGGTAGAGCACCACCAGGATAACCGCCATCCAACCCACCTGATCCAAGGTGAGCGGGTTGGCGAAATCCATCTGCGGCATCGTTCCCTCGGCCAGCGCGGCAGAGGGGGCAAGTGCCAGCAACAGAGCGGCGCTGAAACGACGCATCTTAGGTGAACAGAATAACCAACGCGATAACCAGCGCATACAGCGCCACGGCTTCTGTCAGCGCGAAGCCGAGCAGCACATCGCGGAACATCGCATCACGCGCAGCCGGGTTGCGGCCAACGGAGGACACGAAAGAACCAAACAGGTTGCCGATACCAACGCCCGCACCGGCGACACCGATGGTGGCCAGACCGGCACCGATATCCCTGGCGAGCAGAGCGGCAGACTGAGGATCCATGTAACTAATTCCTTTCCGAATAGGCTTTTGAGAGGTCTGGGTCAGTGCATATGCACTGCATCGTGCAGATACAGGCAGGTAAGAATGGCGAAAACATAGGCCTGCAGCCCGGCCACGAGCAATTCCAGAGCGGCCAGGGCGACATTGAGGCCCAGCGGCACGACGGAAGCGATGGCCCCGAACACGCCGAACCCCGCGGTAAGCAGCAGCATGAAGCCGGCGAACACCTCCCACATCACGTGCCCGGCGGTCATGTTGGCAAACAAACGCACAGAGAGCGAAACGGGCCGAGAGAGGTAGGAGATGATCTCGATCGGCACGAGCAGCGGCAGCAGCCAGCCGGGCACGCCCTCGGGCACGAAGAATTTCAGGAACCCGAAGCCGTGCGTGTAAAAGCCTACCCCCGTGGAGAACAGGAACACAAACAAGGCCAAAGTCAGCGTAACCGCGATATGCGAGGTGAAAGCGAAGAAGTAAGGAAACAGGCCGATGAGGTTACCCAGCAGGATGAAGCTGAAAATAGTGAACACCAGCGGGAAGAAGCGTTTACCTTCCTCGCCGATCGTGTCCAAGCACATATTGTGCACAAACTCGTACAGCACCTCAACCAGCGCCTGCATCCGGCCTGGAACCAGGGCGCGGGCCTTCAACCCGAGGGCGAAAAGCCCGGCGATGATGATGGCGGCGGCCAGCATGGCCTCGTTCGAGTTAGTAAAATTGATCGCACGGCCGATCGGCCCGAGACCAGTGGTCAGGCTGAATTGTCCCAGCGCGTCGATCGATGGTCCCGCCATGTGTCTACCCTGCCTGAAGCCGTCTTCTCACCGCTTGCGCGGCGCCTTGTTAATCCCGGCGCTGCGCCCGCAACAAATTGCGCAGGCCAGCCGCCAAACCCACCGGCACCATGAGGATCATCAGCCATGGCTTGGTGTGGAAAAGCCTATCCAGCCCCCACCCAATCACCACGGCGATGACCATCGCGGCCACCATCTCAACCCCCAGCCGCATCGCCAGCTCGATCGCGCGTTGCGCCGAGCCAGCATCGCCCTTACCCGGTTCCTTGCGTTTGGGGCCGTCAGCCGCGTCTTCCGCCGCCTGCAACCGTTTCTCAAACGCCGTTTTTTCCGGGCCGTCGCTCATGCACCTATGTTTCTTGCGGAATTCCGCCGGGAGGTTGCGGCGGTTGCTAACCTTACCCCCCCGCACTGTCAAGAATGAATAAGCTTTATAGTGCATATGCGGCACCCGCACCGAAATCGCCCAACAAGGGCAGTTGACGCGGTTACGGACGGACCGTCACTTATTCACGAGTCGTTTAAATTCGAGGACTCGCCTTGCCTGTGGAAATGCTGCGCGAATTGCCGCTGGACCAAATTCTGCTCGGTGACGCCGGGACCATGCTACGCATGCTGCCTGACGCCTCGATCAACTGCGTCTTCGCCGACCCCCCTTATAATCTGCAACTGCGCGGCGAACTGCGCCGCCCGGATGACAGCCTGGTGGACGGCGTGGATGACGATTGGGATAAGTTTGACGATTTCGCCGCCTATGACACCTTTACCAGGGAGTGGCTCGGCGAATGCCGCCGGGTGCTGAACAAGGACGGGACGATCTGGGTGATCGGCTCTTACCATAATATCTTCCGCATCGGGGCGATCATGCAGGATCTGGGGTTCTGGATCTTAAATGACGTCATCTGGCGCAAGACCAACCCGATGCCCAATTTCCGCGGCCGGCGCTTCACCAACGCGCATGAAACCATGATCTGGGCAGCCAAAAGCCAGCAAAGCCGCTATAAATTCAATTACCAGTCGATGAAGGCGCTGAACGACGACCTCCAGATGCGCTCGGACTGGACGCTGCCGCTCTGTACCGGAAATGAGCGTCTTAAAAACATGCATGGGTTAAAGCTTCACCCCACCCAGAAACCCGAGGCGCTACTGCACCGGGTTATTATGGCTTCCACCAGCCCAGGCGATATCATCGTGGACCCGTTTCTGGGCTCGGGCACCACGGCGGCGATGGCCAAACGGTTACATCGGCATTTCATCGGTATTGAACGTCACCCCGCCTACGTGGAGGCCGCCTGGGGCCGCCTTAAAGCTGAGGAACGCGCGCCCCGGACCGCCGTGGTGGCACCGCCCACCGGGCGGGAGACGCCGCGAATCGCCTTTGGCAGTTTCGTGGAGCGCGGCATCGTCCGCCCCGGCACACAGGTAACGGATAAGCAGCGCCGCTTCGCTGCCGAGGTGACGGCCGAAGGTGCATTGGTATGCGGACCCCATCGCGGTTCCATCCACCAGGTGGGTGCAGCGGTGCAAAATGCGCCAAGCTGCAATGGCTGGACCTTCTGGCATTTCGAACGCAACGGGCAGTTTTTGGCGCTGGACGTTCTCCGCAAGGAAGATCAGGAGGGGTGAGCTACTCATAAATTTAATCTATGAGTTAACCTGAAACGATAAAAAAATCTGTTAGAGCGCGATGACTTTAGGTTCGCTCACTTTGCCAGCGAGGCTAAAGTCTGAATCG
>JAKBCD010000233.1 GCA_021808205.1 Pseudomonadota bacterium
ATCGCGTCCAGCCTCTGGCAATTCTGCAACATCATGCCCTGCCGACCAGACGGGGTGCTTCATAGCGCTGCGCAATATCACCGCGCGGATATCCTCATTGGCCAATTCTTCCAACGCGGCAACAAGCTCAGCGATCAGCGCCCTGCTGAGCGCGTTGCGTCGGGCATAATTGTCAAAGCGTATCGCCCCGATTGTTCCAAGCCGCTCGATTTTGATGAACTCCATGACCATCCCCATATTTTCGTCCTGTTTTCTTGCGGCGTGATCCTCACAGTGAAGCTGTCACGCGCTCCAAGGAGCGCAATCCACGCTCGCATTTGATGTTAGAGCATCAAGCATTCAGCCGGACGCTTTAGAATATGTTGAATTTAAACAAGCTCGCTTTGCGAGCGGGTTTAAAGCATTAAGCGCCCTTTACATCATTTTTAGATGTGGACACAGATTTTGGCTCAGATCGTTCCATGATTCGATCAAAAATCATCGCGCTCAAGTTTTGCATTGCTCTAAATGGTTTCATTCGGCCGATGCGAGGCCCGGGAGGACGCGCATGGCAACGTGTTCTTCCATCGATGGGCCGCGAAGCTATTGGAGCGCCTGCGCGTCGAATGCTCCAGGGTGCGATGGTGGCAGGTCAAGATAACCCGGATGTGCAACCTTTATCCAGGCGTAAACGCCACAATGTGCCGCAGATTACGTTTTATCATCTTCTTCTTCCTCTTCCTCCAGCCCGAATTGCTGCGCCTCCTCGTCATATTCGAAGAACTCCGCATAACGCCCCCAGGCGATGACGGTGCGCAGCGTCTCCTCCGCATATTCGGGAGACATGTGGTCCTCCAACTGGTCACGGAAACGCACCGCCGCCGCGCGGTGGTTGGAGCGCTGGTCGATCACGCTGCGGATTTCGGTGATCAGCGGCACATGCGTGCGCAAGGCCTCGGCGAAGATCTGCTTGCGGTCCTCGGTCTCGGCATCGGCAAAGCGCCGCCCGGTCTCTGTAATCAGAATATCGCCTTCTTCCAGCAGCGCAAAGCCCAGCATGCTCAGCGTTTCACCCAGCGGCAGCAGCTCGTCCACCTCGAATTGCAGGGCGGCGGCCAAAGCCGGCAAATCCGCTCGGCCATTGTAAGGCTCGCTGCTCAGCGTTTCCAGAAGCCCGGCCATCAGGTTGGTGCCCACCGGGTGCAATGGATGCGCGAACGGGTTGGGTGCCATGGCGGTAGCAGTATGGATTTCCGGTACTTTGCGGCGGGTCATGATGCCGTAAATATCGTCTACCATCTCGCGGAAGGCGGGGTCGAAGCGGTTGCGCGGGTGGGCAAAGGGCACTTTCAGCTCATGCGCCACCCGGCCAGGATTGGAGGAGAACACCAGGATGCGGTCCGCCATCAGCACCGCCTCCTCGATGTTATGCGTCACGATCATGATGGATTTCACCGGTAGCTTGCCGTCCATCCAGAGGTCGATAAGGTCGGTACGCAGAGTTTCGGCGGTGAGCACATCAAGGGCAGAGAACGGCTCGTCCATCAGCAGTAAATCCGGGTGCACCACCAAGGCGCGGGCCAGGCCCACACGCTGGCGCATGCCGCCTGAAAGCTCCTTTGGGTAGGCGCCGTCATACCCGCCAAGGCCGATGAGGTCGATCGCTTCTTCCGAGCGTTCCTCGCGGTCATTCCGCTTCACACCCAGGGCTTCAAGCCCCAGCTCCACGTTTTCCTGCACGGTCAGCCAGGGGAACAGCGCGAAGCTCTGGAACACCATGGCCACGCCGGGGGCGGGGCCTTTCAGCGGGTTGCCGCGCCAGTTCACCTCGCCAGAGGTGGGCTTCAGCAGCCCCGCGACAATGCGCAGCAGCGTGGACTTGCCAGAGCCCGAACGGCCAAGCAGGGCGACGATCTCGCCTTCCTGCAAGGTGAGGTTCACATCGTCCAGCACCACAAGGTCGGCGCCGACCTCCTTGTGGTAGGCCTGGCGGCAATTGCGCACGGTAACGAGCGGCGTGGTAATCTGGTCCATGGCGTTTACCCCAGCGTGGTGCGGCGGACGGCGTAGGCATAAAGCGGCCGCCACAATATGCGGTTGAAGAAGATCACGAAGCAGGCCATCACCGCCACTCCGAGCACAACGCGCGGGGTGTTGCCCGTGGCTGTGGCCTGCGCGATATAGGCACCAAGCCCCTGGGCGGCGAGCTTATGCGCCCCCCAGCTTGCCACCTCGGCGACGATAGAGGCGTTCCAGGCGCCGCCGGAGGCGGTGAGCGCGCCGGTGATGAAATAGGGCAGGATGCCGGGAATGATCACCTTGCGCCACCAGAGCAGGCCGCGGATCTGGAAATTCTGCACGGCCTCCTTCATATCGCCAGGGAAGGCGGCTGCACCGGCGATGACATTGAACAGTAGATACCATTGCGTGCCGATCAGCATCAGCGGCGTCAGCCAGATATTCGGATTGACGTTGAAATAGACGATGGCCAGCACCGCCGGCGGGAATAAGAGATTGGCCGGAAAGGCGGCCAGGAACTGCGCGATTGGCTGGGCGATGCGGGTAGCCGCGGGGCGCAGGCCGATCCATACGCCGATGGGGACCCAGATTAGGGAGGCGACGATCATCAGCACCGTGACGCGAATGGCCGTGTAAACGCCCATCAGCAAAGCGGTGAAAAAATCGTGCCAATGCAATGTGGTGGAGACGTATTGCACGATGTGAAACGCCGCATAGATGGCGATGGCGGCGATCATCACGAACCAGAGTCCGTCCATCATGCGGGAGGGTTCGCTGGTTTCGTCCACCTGGCCGGGCTGGCGAAACGAGAGGCGCAGGCGGAACACCGAGCCAAAAACCCCGCCAATGGCCTCGCCGATGGTGCGGAACAAGGCGGTGCGGCGCAGCAGTTTCAGCATCCAGGGTTCAGGGCCAGAGATGGCGGCCGTGGTCTCGAACCGGAACTTGCCAGACCATGCGACCAGAGGGCGGAAGAGAAGCTGGTCGTAGAGCAAAATCACCACCAACATGGCCAGAATGGCGTAGAGGATGGCGGGCAGATCCTCTTTGGCCAGCGCCACCGCCACATATGAGCCAATGCCAGGCAACGTGAACTGGGTTTTGCCCACCGTCACCGCCTCCGACGCCACCACAAAGAACCAGCCGCCAGACATGGAAAGCATGGTGTTCCACACCAAGCCCGGCATGGCGAAGGGCACGTCCAGCTTCCAGAAACGCTGCCAGGGGGAGAGGCGGAAGCTGCGCGAGGCCTCCCGCAGATCATCCGGCAAAGTGGTGAGGGATTGGTAGAAGCTGAAGGCCATGTTCCAGGCCTGGCTCGTGAAGATGACGAATACCGAGGCTAGCTCCGCCCCCATCACCTTGCCGGGGAAAAGATGCAGGAAGAACACGGTGGTAAAGGTGAGGAAGCCCAGAATTGGCACGGATTGCAGGATGTCCAGGATGGGGATGAGCACCATGCCCGCCCGGCGGGATTTGGCGGCCAGCGTGGCATAGGTGAAGGTGAAGATGAGCGAGAACAGCAGGGCCGCGAACATGCGGGCGGTGGAGCGCAGCGCGTAATAGGGCAGCCAGGCCGGGCTGAGATGGATGGGCGTATTCTGGATCTGCGCGATAGGGGTGCCGATGGTGGTGCGGCCAACTTCAATCAGCGCGATGAGCAGCCCCATGACCATGAGCATGGCGGCGCCGTCAAAACGGTTCGGCAAGCGTTGCCCAGCCAGGGCGGGGGGGGTGTAATTTGTCATCGTACCGCCTGGCCTCGGGGGAAGGATTCAGCCTCCCCCATAGCCATGTGGCGCGTCTTTGTCACCCGGGGGCAGAGTTGCGCTTCCGTGACAGGCCAGGACCGGCCCTGGATCACCTCGCAGGATCGCGCTATTTCAATGCGGGGGCATAAAACACAGAACAGGCCGAGGCGGGCCAAAACAAAATTGAGTCTGCCGTGGAAAGAATTTGAGCCAGGATAAGTGCGTGACAGACAAGGTGCCGATTTACAAGCCGATGCTGCCGCGCGGCACGGCCCTGTTGCCATATCTGGAGCGTGTGGACGAGAGCCGGGTTTACAGCAACCGGGGGAAGCTGACAGCCCTGCTGGAGGAGCGCCTCGCAGCTTGCCTGACCGGCAGGAGAGAGAGCGTAGTTACCGCGGCTTCCGGCACGGCGGCCTTGCAGGCGGCCATCCTGGCGGTGGCGGGGCGGGCGGCGGCTGGCAAAACCCTGGCGCTTATGCCCGGCTACACCTTCGCAGCAACCGCCTTTGCAGCCCAGGCGGCTGGGTACGCGCCGTGTTTTTGCGATCTGGCGCCTGGTGCCTGGCGGTTGCGGCCTGAAGATGTGCTGGCCTGACCCCAGTCAGAGCCCTT
>JAKBCD010000234.1 GCA_021808205.1 Pseudomonadota bacterium
TGCGGGCTTTTTTGTTGTTCACCGCTGGGCATACCGGCGAGGCGCCAAGCCCCGGAACCCTCGGCACGCTGCGCGCGGCGGATTTCCGCGCCTACCTCGCCGATGCCGCCAAGGCCGGAGACATCAATGCCACCCGTGCGCGCAAGCTCTCCGCGCTGCGCACCTTCTTTCGCTATCTGCACAAGCGCCATGGGGTGAACGGCACACAGCTCTCCCTTATCACCCGCCCGCGCCCCAAACGCCCGCTACCCAAGGCGCTCACACCCGATGACGCGCTGAGCGTGGTCCAGGATATCGGCGAAGCAACCGACACCGCCATGGAACAGGCCCGCGACGCCGCGCTGATGCTGCTGCTCTACGGTGCGGGCTTACGAATCGCCGAGGCGCTGGCGCTGAATGTGAGCGACTTGCCCGCCGCCGACGATGCCCTGCGCGTCACAGGCAAGGGCAACAAGCAACGCATCGTACCGCTGCTGCCCGCTATACGCACCAGCATTGGCGCCTGGCTGAAGCTGCACCCGAATCCGGGCCTGGAGGAGCCGCTCTTCGTGGGCATACGCGGTGGCCGGCTGAATGCTGGGGTGGCGCAAAAGAACCTGCGCAATTTCCGCCGCCTGAACGGCCTGCCCGAGCACGCCACCCCGCACGCTTTGCGCCACAGCTTCGCCACCCATTTGCTGGCGGGCGGGGCGGATTTACGCTCAATCCAGGAACTGCTGGGCCATGCCAGCCTTTCCACCACGCAGCGTTATACAGATGTGGAAACCAGCCAGCTTATGGAGATATGGCGCAAGGCGCATCCAAGAGCCTGGGACAACAGTTAATAACGTTAACAACGAATGGCGAGCAAAAGGCGGCAAGTGCACGCAACGGCGGCCGTGATGCGCGCGCCCTTTATCAAACCTGGTTGATCGCTTGCCGCGTCTCAAATCATATGCAAAGAAATAGCCTATGGTTTTACTAGGGAATTTAGGTAGTCAACCCGCTTACGCTGTTTCCGGGCTCCTGGTCGGAATTCTGGTCGGCATGACCGGTGTGGGCGGCGGCTCTCTGATGACCCCTCTGCTCATGCTACTATTTGGCGTTCATCCCACCACGGCCGTTGGCACAGACCTGCTCTTCGCCGCGGCCACCAAATCCGTCGGCACCACCATCCACAGTGCTGGCAAAACCGTGGATTGGGCAATCGTGCGCAGGCTGGCGGCCGGGTCTGTGCCCGCCACCATCATCTGCCTCGGCGCCATGGCCTATTCCGGTGCCGCCAGCCACGCGGTGACCAGCCTGATCTCCATCGTGCTCGGGGTTTCCCTGCTGCTGAGCGCCATCTCGCTGCTGTTCAAGGCGCAGATCCTGCATTTCATCACCCGGCGCTATCCTGAGTTCAACACCACCTCCTCCACCCGCCTGACAGTGCTCACCGGCGTGATCCTGGGGATTCTCGTCTGCCTCTCTTCCGTGGGGGCCGGAGCACTGGGCACCATCGCGTTGATCATCCTCTATCCCCGCCTGCCGATGGTCCGCATCGTGGGGTCGGACATTGCCCATGCCGTGCCGCTTACCCTGCTGGCCGGGGCGGGCCATTGGCTGCTGGGGACAATCGATTTCCCGCTTCTGGGCATGCTGCTCATTGGCTCCATCCCCGGTATCATCATCGGCAGTTTCACGGCCCGCTACGCGCCGGAGGCGCTGCTGAAAGCCTGCCTGGGCATCGTCCTCGCCATTGTCGGGTTCAAGCTGCTGGCCAAATAAAAGCCAACTATCCGATTTAGAAATGTGATCTGAGGTTAATAGGCGTCTTAGTCGCAGTCCGAACTGTAATTATGTACTGGTGGCTAGGGCCTGGAACATCTGCTGAATAAAAATTTGTGTTCTGAAAAACATTGCGAAGCATCATTGCCGATACACCATTTTGTGGTGGCGGCATGATTTGTACGTTCAATAGGCCGACGGCACTAATCTCTAGATGCAGATTTCCCGGCGTAAAAGGAGCAACGATCTGGGTATTTAGAGTGGCTGTGTATGACCCGTCAGAGTTTTTTGTTTCTGATTGGGAAAGCACCTGAAATTGGGGCATGACGGCTTGATTGATGTATGTCCCGGCAGCAACGCCGCCGGATTGGCCAATTGACACAACAGTTGTTCCTGACCCGGCAATCGTTGAGGTAGTAATCTCTGAACCCTTTTTAATGTCTGTTTTTTTAGGGTTAGACAGCCGGAGGACTATTACGCCAATCATAGAGAGTATGGCCAGTACGATACCCCCATAAAGGAGTATACGGTAGTATTTTCCGTCTGGAATAGTTAGCGCGCCAATAATGGCTGAAGCGCCAGCAGCAAGAATAGCTACGACCGTGCCATAATAAATCTCTTCATTGCTCACGCGATATTACTATCGCTATAAAGCGAGTCGCGGAAAGGTAGCGGCCAAATAAAAAAGGCGCCTCCATGAAGGAGGCGCCTGTCCCAGTTCGTCAGGGAGCTACGTAAAACTTCAGTCCTTCGCAAGCACGCCGGTAGCGAGGCTGTCCACCATCGCCTGAGCCGAGATCAGCCCGTCAGAAGCTTCGCGGTAAGCATCCGCATCATTCAGATCGACAGCATCGAACACCGCCTTGGCCTCGGCCAGCTTGGCCTGCGCCGCCGCCGGGTCGATATCTGCCTGGCGGATGATCTCATCGGCCAGCACCGAGCAGCGGGATTCAGTGACCTCCGCAAAGCCGCCGGTCACGAAGAACCGGTCGGTGATTTTGCCGGCCTCGTAAATATCCACCAGCCCACCGCGCAGGGATGTGACCAGCTTCGCATGGCCCGGCAAAATGCCCAGATCGCCTTCCGTTCCAGGAACCACGACCATGTCAACATCGCGGGCCAGGAGCAGCCGTTCCGGACTGACGATTTCCAGCGCCAAAGGCATGGATCAGGCCTTCGCCGCCAGGGATTCAGCCTTGGCGATCACCTCTTCGATGGTGCCGACCATATAGAACGCTGCTTCCGGCAGATGGTCATAATCACCGGCCACAATGCCCTTGAAGGCGCGGATGGTGTCTTCCACCTTCACGAATACGCCCGGTGAGCCGGTAAACACTTCCGCCACATGGAAGGGCTGGGAAAGGTAACGTTCGATCTTGCGCGCCCTGGCGACAACGCGCTTATCATCTTCCGAAAGCTCGTCCATGCCCAAAATGGCGATGATGTCCTGCAGGCCCTTATAGGTCTGCAGAATACGCTGCACGTCGCGCGCCACTTTGTAATGCTCTTCGCCCACAATGCGGGGGTCCAGCGAGCGCGAGGTGGAGTCCAGCGGGTCTACAGCCGGGTAGATGCCCTTCTCGGCGATGGAACGGTTGAGCACGGTGGTGGCATCCAGATGCGCAAAGGTCGCGGCCGGGGCAGGGTCGGTCAGATCGTCCGCCGGCACGTATACGGCCTGCACAGAGGTGATCGACCCCTTCTTGGTGGAGGTGATCCGCTCCTGCAGCGCGCCCATATCGGTCGCCAGCGTCGGCTGATAGCCCACCGCCGAGGGAATACGGCCGAGCAGAGCTGACATTTCCGCCCCCGCCTGGGTGAAGCGGAAGATATTGTCGACGAAGAACAGCACGTCCTGGCCTTCCACGTCGCGGAAATATTCCGCCATGGTCACGCCGGAGAGCGCCACGCGCGCACGCGCACCCGGCGGCTCGTTCATCTGGCCATAAACCAGCGCCACTTTGGAGCCTTCGGTGTCATGCTCGTTCAGCTTGATGACGCCGGCATCGACCATTTCATGGTAGAGATCGTTGCCCTCGCGGGTACGCTCGCCAACGCCCGCGAACACGGAAACGCCACCATGGCCCTTGGCGATGTTGTTGATCAGCTCCTGGATGAGCACGGTCTTGCCCACGCCAGCGCCGCCGAACAGGCCAACCTTGCCGCCTTTGAGGTAAGGGGCCAGCAAATCCACCACCTTGATGCCGGTGACCAGAATTTCAGCCGAACCGGCCTGCTCTTCAAAAGAGGGCGCTGCGTTATGGATCGGGCTGCGGGACACCGCAGTGATCGGGCCGCGCTCGTCAATTGGTTCGCCGATCACGTTCAAAATACGCCCCAGCACGCCGGGCCCAACCGGAACCGTAATGGCCTCACCCGTATCGGTCACGTTCTGGCCGCGGACCATGCCGTCCGTCGTGTCCATGGCGATGCAGCGCACGGTGCGCTCACCAATTTCCTGCGCCACTTCCAGAACCAGGCGGCGCTCGCCCACCTTCGTTTCCAGTGCGTTCTGAATGAAGGGCAGCGCGCCGTCGAACTCAACGTCGACAACCGCACCATTGATCTGGGTCACTCGGCCGGTGTTGTTGCTTGTCATCTCTCTG
>JAKBCD010000235.1 GCA_021808205.1 Pseudomonadota bacterium
TCTCCCGCGCGCTCAAAGAAGGTCTGGTGCTGGAATTTGGCGTTGCCAAGGGCGCCAGCTTGCGTAACCTCGCAGCACAGACGCCGCGCCAGGTGCATGGGTTCGACAGTTTCGGGGGCCTGCCAGAGGCTTGGTCTGGCACCAAGGAGCAGGCCGGCGCCTTCACGCAGAAGGGCAAGCTACCAAAAGTACCGGTCAATGCGGTACTCCACCCGGGTTGGTTCGACCAGACCCTACCACCCTTTCTCGCCGCGAATCCTGGCTTGGTCGCTTTCCTGCACGTCGATTGCGATATCTACACGAGCACGGTGACGATCTTCACCGCGCTGCGAGAGCGGATCGCTCCCGGCACGGTGGTTCTCTTCGATGAATATTTCAACTATCCCGGCTGGCGGGCGCATGAGTACAAGGCGTTTCAGGAGTTCATCGCCGACACGGGGATGACATACGAGTATATCGGTTTTTCGGCCGAAAAAGGGCATGTTGCGGTGAAAATCGGCGCGCCTGGCGAACTGGCTGAGCCGCGTGCATACCGCGAACCGGCTTAACGAAAGCCAAAATGCATGTAACGCACGTTCGTTTACGTGGCTTATGCCTCGGTAACCGCTTGCAATAATCAGCGTGGTATACCAAGGTGCGGCAAAACTAAAGGGCTTTGAGGACAGGTAAATGCGTCTAGCGGTTTTGAAGGAGCGCCGTGCGGGTGAAGCCCGTGTTGCGGCAACCCCTGACACGGTGAAGAAGTTGATAGGGCTTGGACTGACGGTCGCCATTGAGGCAGGGGCGGGTGTTCAATCCGCGATATCCGACCAGGATTTTTCCCTAGCTGGTGCAGAAATTGTGGCGGATGCGGCAGCTGCGCTTAACGGCGCTGGTATCCTGTTCGCTGTGAATGCGCCGGATGAAACGGTTCTCAGGCTTGTCGCGCCTGATACCCTCCTTGTCGCCACGCTTGGCGCCGCGTCCGACCCCGCCTTGGCCCCCGCCTTGGCCGCCGCAAAAATCGACGCGGTTGGGCTGGAATTGCTGCCTCGCATCACCCGCGCACAGAGCATGGACGTGCTGTCCTCCCAGGCGAACTTGGCGGGCTACCGCGCTGTGATCGAGGCATCCAATGCTTTCCCACGCGGTTTTCCGATGATGATGACCGCCGCCGGCACCGTGCCGCCCGCCCGCGTGTTCGTGATTGGTGCGGGTGTGGCGGGCTTGCAGGCCATCGCAACGGCGCGCCGCCTTGGTGGTATTGTCTCGGGTACGGATGTCCGCCCGGCCGCGAAAGAGGAAATCCGTTCTCTTGGTGCCACCTATGTAGGCGTGGACGACGAGGAATCGGCCAAGCAGACAGGCCCTTATGCCGGGCAGATGTCCGACGAGTTCCGCGCCAAGCAGGCGGCGCTGATGACCAGCACAATCGCCAAGAACGACATCGTGATCTGCACCGCCCTTGTGCAGGGCCGTAAAGCGCCGGTGATTGTAACCTCTGAAATGGTGGCTGGCATGAAGCCCGGCTCGATCATCGTGGATCTAGCCGCCGAGGCAGGCGGCAATTGCGCCGATACCGTGCCGGGCGAAGTCGTCACCACGACGAATGGTGTGACGATTCTTGGGCACAAGAACTGGCCCGCGCGCATCGCTGTCGCCGCCAGCCAGCTTTATGCCCGTAACCTGCTCACGTTCCTCACAACCTTCTGGGACAAGGACGCCAAGGTGCCCAACCTTAAGCCTGATGACGATCTCATCAAAGGTGCATTGTTGACGCGGGGCGGCGAAATCATCCACCCTAATTTCAAGCCCGCCGCCTAACAGAAAGGGAGGCTTTCCATCATGACACCCGCAGATTTAGCCGCCCAGGCGGCGGACCTTGCCCACCAGGCTTCCGTGCTGGCGCAGAACGCCGCTGGCGTGGCCGCTGTGGCCGCGCAGAACGCGCCGCCGGCGGCACCTTTCATCTATCTGTTCAGCATTTTTGTGCTGGCCGTGTTTGTCGGCTATTACGTGGTGTGGAGCGTGACGCCCGCTTTGCACTCACCGCTGATGGCCGTCACCAACGCCATCTCTTCGGTGATCATCGTCGGCGCCATGCTGGCCACGGGGCTGCATGGTAGCCTGGTGGCGCATATCTTCGGCTTTCTTGCCGTGGTGTTGGTCTCAGTTAATATCTTCGGCGGCTTCGCGGTAACCAACCGCATGCTGGCCATGTTCAAGAAGAAGTAAGCGCAAGATGAACCAGTCTATTACCTCCTTCGCGTATCTCGTCGCGGCGGTCCTGTTCATCCTGGCACTGCGTGGCTTGTCCCACCCCACCACCTCGCGCCGGGGCAACCAGTTCGGCATGGTGGGCATGCTGATCGCCATCCTTGCCACCTTCTTGCACGGCGGCATGGATTGGGGCTGGGTAGTGCTTATTCTGGTGGGGATCGCCGTTGGTGGGTCCATCGGCATTGTTGTGGCGCAAAAGATCAAGATGACGGCGCTGCCGCAGCTTGTCGCCGCGTTCCACTCGCTGGTAGGTCTGGCCGCCGTGTTCGTGGCAGCTTCGGCGTTGAACGCGCCGCAGAGCTTTGGCATCGGCACGGCGCATCATATCCACACCGAGAGCCTGGTCGAAATGTCGATCGGCCTTGCCATTGGCGCCATTACCTTCACCGGCTCGCTGATCGCCTTCGCCAAGCTGCAGGCCCTGATGAAGGGCACGCCGATCACCTTCCCCGGCCAGCATAAGCTGAACGGTGCGATCGGCATTGCCATCTTTCTGCTGATCATAGCCTTCGTCATCTCCGGCGGCAGCTTCGCAGTGTTCGGACTGATCGCTATTCTGGCGCTGGCTTTGGGCTTCCTGCTGATCATCCCCATCGGCGGGGCAGACATGCCGGTGGTGGTTTCGATGCTGAACTCCTATTCCGGTTGGGCAGCTGCGGGTATCGGTTTTACCATCGGCAATCTGGCGCTCATCGTCACCGGCGCGTTGGTTGGCTCCTCGGGCGCCATTCTGTCCTACATCATGTGCAAGGGCATGAACCGTTCGATTATAAACGTGATCGCGGGCGGGTTCGGTAATTCCGGCGATGCCGCTGCGGTGGCTGGCGCCAGCTCTGAGGGCAAGGCGGTGAAGCACGGCTCCGCCGACGATGCAGCCTTC
The DNA here is from genome assembly GCA_021808205.1 of Pseudomonadota bacterium. The sequence goes on from JAKBCD010000235.1 coordinate 3,140, forward strand.
ATCATGAAGAACGCGTCCAAGGTGATCGTGGTGCCAGGCTATGGCATGGCGGTTTCCCAGGCCCAGCACGCGCTGCGCGAAATGGGCGACATTTTGAAGGAAGATGGCGTCGAAGTGAAATACGCCATCCATCCGGTGGCGGGGCGTATGCCTGGGCACATGAACGTGCTGCTGGCGGAAGCCAATGTGCCGTATGACGAGGTGTTCGAGCTTGAGCAGATCAACAACGAATTCGCCACCGCGGATGTTGTGTACGTGATCGGCGCCAACGACGTGACCAACCCTGCCGCCAAGACCAACCCGCAAAGCCCGATCTTCGGTATGCCGATCCTGGAGGTCGACAAGGCCAAGACCGTGCTGTTCGTGAAGCGCGGCATGTCCTCCGGTTATGCCGGTGTGGATAACGAGCTGTTCTTCCGCGATAACACCATGATGCTCTTTGGCGATGCCAAGAAGATGACCGAGGAAATCGTCCAGGCGTTGGGGCGGTAAACCAAAAGGCCGGGGAAATTCCCCGGCCTTTTTTATTGAGCAGAGTGGCGCGTTATTTCCGCAGCGTCAGAATTGACCAAGCCTCATCAACCAGCCTGCGCTCCAGTTTGAGCCCGGCGCGGCGGTGGCAGGAGAGAACCCAGTTCACCTGCGTGTTCAACAGTCCGGCCAGAATCGCGACACCGCCAGGGGCCAGATGTGCGGAGAGTTGGTGCGCCATGGCGCAAAGCGGCCGAGCCAGGATGTTGGCGAAGACGAGATCAAATGGGGCGGCCTTGGTGATGCGCGGGTCGGCCCAGCCATCGGCCTGGATGGCGCGGATCATGCCTGCAACCCCGTTCAGCTTGGCGTTCTCTGCCGCCACGCGGGCGGCGCGGGCGTCGATATCCGTGGCCAGCACCTTCTTGTGCAGCAGCTTGGCGGCGGCGATGGCGAGAATGCCCGAGCCGGTGCCAAGATCTAAAATCCGCTCCGGCCGGTGGTGCTTCACGAGGTCTTCCAGCGTGACCAGGCAGCCGCGGGTGGAGTTATGCTCGCCAGTGCCGAAGGCGAGGCCCGCATCCAGCGTGATGGTAATGCGCCCAGGCCGTACAGGCTCCTGAATATGCGTACCGCGTATGGCGAATCGGCGGCCGATGAGTTGTTCCGGGAAGGCCTGCTGGGTGCGGGCCAGCCAGCCGCCGACGGGCACCAGCCCGCGCGTGATCTCAGGCAAGAAGCCAGA
>JAKBCD010000236.1 GCA_021808205.1 Pseudomonadota bacterium
CGCCACCACCATCTGGATGGTGGAGCAGTTGGGGTTGGCGATGATGTTGCGCTTGGTGTGCAGGGCGATGTCCTGCGGGTTCACCTCGGGCACCACCAGCGGCACATCCGGGTCCATGCGGAACTGGGAGGTGTTGTCGATCACCACACAACCCTGTGCGCCTGCGCGCGGGGCGTGCACGGCGGAAATGGACGCGCCGGGGGAGAACAGGGCGATGTCCCAGCCGGTGAAATCGAAGGTTTCCAGGTTCTGCACCTTCAGCACCTTGTTCTCGCCGAAGGAGACCTCCTGCCCGGCGGAACGGCCAGAGGCCAGCGCCGCGACCTCGGAAACCGGGAAATTGCGCTGCGCCAGGGTTTTGAGAATCTCGCGCCCCACCGCACCGGTGGCACCGACAACCGCAACCCTGTAGGACATGACAAAAACCCCTGAAAATAAAACCGGAAGCCGGGGTTAAGGCGAAACGGGGCAGGGTGCAAGCGCCCTGCCGGAATGGCATAAATGCGCGGACATTCGGCAGGCCAAGGCGGGGGGCAAAGAGTGCCTCGGCAGTAACGGATTTATGTTAAATTGTTCCGGTCGTTTAAAGATGTTGAAAAATGAGAATAATCGTTTATTAATTAGATGGCCATGAGTTCCGGAAGTTGAGCTGTGTATGGGGAAAGCGAATGGGCGGCGGCACCGAAACATTTAGTAACCTGATCTTCAACGTGATCGCTACCCTGATGACCATTGTCGGTGCTGTTGATGGTTTTCTGCTCACGATCATGCTGATGTTCGGTATTTTCGAGCCTCAGTGGCAGCTCGTTTTTCTGCTGACCTTGGTTTCGCTGATGGTGATGATGGTTATGCGCACGCTGGGCGGCTTGTTTGGCTGGATGGCGCTGCTGTTTGCGGCGGTGTTGCTGGTGCATTTTGTCGTGCCGACACTGGGGCAAGCTAGCTAGAGCGCAATGATCTTAGGTAGAATCCCAGCCTGATCTGCTTGAGATTAGCTTCCACCGCTAAATGAATTAAACCCGAGCGAGGCAACGGGCCTCTGGTGCGGCACCATCGCGTCCGGATTCAAGCTCACAGAACCGGGGCGGTTTGGCGTGTTTGGCGCTAAGGCCACTTATGGCCTTGCTGTGCCGGAAACCCTATGATACTGCCCCGCCAAGCCTCGCAAGAGGCAATATATTTCAGAGCACGGCAAACTAAGGCGGGATTAACTTTGGTCGAGATCACGGGCACGGGGATGAATGGCCTTGCCGCGCGTTATGCTGCGGCGCTTTACGCATTGGCCGCCGAGCAGGGCAAATTGGACGATACGATCGCCCAAATGGATGCTCTGGGCCGCGCCATCAAGGCCAGCCCGCCGCTTTCTGCGTTAATCGCCAACCCACTGACGGATAGCACGAAAATTGGCCCGGTGCTGGATGAAGCCCTGGCCGCCCAAGGGGTAGCAGTGCTGGTGCGCCATTTCGTCGGCGTGGTGGCCGCGAATCGGCGCCTGCGCGAGCTGCAGGCGCTGATCGAGGGGTTCGCTGCTTTTGCCGCCGCCAAGCGCGGAGAGATTGTCGCGGTGGTCACCTCCGCCCATGTCCTGAGCGACACCCAGCGCCACCAATTGCACGCGCGGCTGGCAGAATCAGGCTACGGCACGGTCCGGCTGGTGGAGCAGACCGACCCGGCGCTGCTCGGCGGCCTGAAACTGCAAATCGGCGACAAGCTGTACGATACAAGTCTTAAATCGCGCCTTAACCGGCTGAATTATTCTCTCAAGGGAGCTGCCTGATATGGAGATCCGTCCTGCCGAAATCTCTGAGATTCTGAAGCGTCAGATCGCGGATTTCGACACCGAAGCCAATGTGGCCGAAACCGGCCAGGTCCTCTCCGTGGGTGACGGCATCGCGCGCGTGTTTGGCCTCGCCAACGTGCAGGCTGGCGAGTTGGTGAGCTTCCCCAATGCCGGGCTGAAGGGCATGGCGCTGAACCTCGAGACCGATAATGTCGGCATCGTGATCTTCGGCGACGACAAGGCCGTGCGCGAGGGCGACACCGTGACCCGCACCGGAGAGATCGTGGATGTGCCGGTGGGCAAGGCGCTGCTGGGCCGCGTGGTGGATGCGCTGGGCAACCCGATCGACGGCAAGGGCGCGATCGAGGCGACCGAGCGCCGTCTGGTCGAGACCAAGGCGCCGGGCATCATTCCCCGCAAATCCGTGCATGAGCCGATGCAGACCGGCATCAAGGCCATCGACGTGCTGGTGCCCATCGGGCGCGGCCAGCGCGAGCTGATCATTGGCGACCGCCAGACCGGCAAGACCGCGCTGATCGTCGACACCATCATCAACCAGAAGGCCGTCAACGCCACGGGCGATGAGAGCAAGAAGCTCTACTGCATTTATGTGGCGGTCGGGCAGAAGCGCTCCACGGTGGCACAGCTCGTGCGCACGCTGGAGGAATACGGCGTGATGGAATACTCCATCGTTGTCGCCGCCACCGCTTCCGATCCGGCGCCGATGCAGTACCTGGCTCCATACACCGGCTGCACCATGGGCGAATATTTCCGTGACAACGGCATGCACGCGTTGATCGGCTATGACGATCTTTCCAAGCAGGCCGTGGCCTACCGCCAGATGTCCCTGCTGCTGCGCCGCCCGCCAGGACGCGAAGCCTACCCCGGTGACGTGTTCTACCTGCACTCCCGCCTGCTTGAGCGCGCGGCCAAGATGTCCGACGAGTATGGCGCTGGCTCGCTGACCGCCCTGCCGGTGATTGAGACCCAGGCCGGCGACGTGGCCGCTTATATCCCGACCAACGTGATCTCCATCACCGATGGTCAGATCTTCCTGGAGACGGAGCTGTTCTTCAAGGGCATTCGCCCGGCCATCAACGTTGGCCTGTCGGTGTCCCGCGTCGGCTCCGCCGCGCAGATCAAGGCGATGAAGCAGGTGGCCGGCAAGATCAAGCTGGACTTGGCGCAGTATCGCGAAATGGCGGCCTTCGCGCAGTTCTCGTCTGACCTTGACCCCGCCACCCAGAAGCTGCTGGCACGTGGTGCGCGCCTGACCGAGCTCTTGAAGCAGCCGCAGTTCAAGCCGCTCGCGGTGGCCGAACAGGTGATCTCGGTGTTCGCGGGCACCCGCGGCTATCTGGACAACATCCCAGTCGACAAGATTGGTGCCTTTGAGGCTCAGCTGCTCTCCGAAATCAAGGCCAATGCGCCAGAGATCGTGACCGCCATCGAGACGGATCAACAGATCAAGCCGGAGACGGAAAAGGCGCTGATAGCGTTTATCGAGACCCTGCTGCGCGTTTTCGGATAAGCCGATGCCCTCGTTGAAAACCCTGCGCAACCGGATCAACAGCGTCAAATCGACGCAGAAGATCACGAGCGCCATGAAGATGGTGGCGGCGGCCAAGCTCCGCCGCGCGCAGGCGCAGGCTGAGGCCTCGCGCCCCTATGCCGTGCGTATGGCGGAAATGCTCTCGGCCCTGGCGGCCTCCGAGATGGGCAACCCCAATGCCAACCGGCTATTGGTGGGCAGCGGCAAAACCCAGACCCATCTGCTGGTAGCGGTAACCGCCGACCGCGGCCTGGCCGGTGGCTTTAATGCCAACATCACCAAAATGGTGCGCCTGAAGGCGGCTGCGTTGCAGGCCGAGGGCAAGAGCGTGAAGATTTTCACGCTCGGCCGCAAGGGCAACGACGCGCTGCGCCGGGATATGGGCAGCCAGATTACCGGGACCAAGAATTTCGTCGGCAAGAAGATTGTCGCCTTCACGGACGCGGAAGATGTGGCGCATGAGATTATTCGGGGCTTCAAGGCTGGCGAATATGATGTCGTGACGCTGATGTTTAACCGTTTCCAGAACGTGATGATCCAGAAACCCTACGAGCAGCCGTTGATCCCTGCCGTTGCCCCCAGCGCCAACGACAATGACGCCGGCGAAGCGATGGAGCATAATTACGAGGTGGAGCCCGATGACGGCACGCTGCTCGACCGGCTGCTGCCGCGTAACCTCGCGGTTCAGATCTACGCGGCATTGCTGGAAAACGCGGCCGGCTTCTATGCCAGCCAGATGACGGCGATGGATAGTGCCACCCGCAATGCCGGCCAGATGATCAAGAAGCTGACGCTCGATTATAACCGGGCGCGGCAGGCCAACATCACCAAAGAGCTGATCGAAATCATTTCCGGCGCGGAAGCCGTTTGAGGACAGAGAGATGACAAGCAACAACACCGGCCGAGTGACCCAGATCAATGGTGCGGTTGTCGACGTTGAGTTCGACGGCGCGCTGCC
>JAKBCD010000237.1 GCA_021808205.1 Pseudomonadota bacterium
TGCCCGCCAACCGTGGAGTCGTACTGGTCGAAAATCCAGCGGCGGGAGCACAGGTCCGGCGAGCCGATCAGCTTTATCAGCGCCTGGTCCAGCGGCGCATGGCTGGAAATTGGCTCCAGCTTCGCGGGCTTTGGTGTCTCCGCGATCGGGCGGCGGTAGAGCGGTGCGGCATCCGAGAGCGGCGCCAGCGGAATATCCGCCTCCACTTGGCCCTTATGCTTCACCACAATCCGCCCGGTATCGGTGATATGGCCGATGACGGCGTAATCCAGGTCCCATTTCTCGATGATGGCGCGGGCCATGTCAGAGCGCTCGGGTTTGAGCACCAACAACATGCGCTCCTGGCTCTCTGAGAGCATCATCTCATACGCCGTCATGCCGGTCTCGCGCTGCGGCACATCGTCCAGGATCAACTCGATGCCAACCCCGCCCTTGCCCGCCATCTCCACGGAGGAGGAAGTGAGCCCCGCCGCGCCCATGTCCTGGATGGCAACAATCGCATCCGTCTGCATCAGCTCCAGGCAGGCCTCGATCAACAGTTTTTCCGTGAACGGGTCACCCACCTGCACGGTCGGGCGCTTATCCTCGGAGGCCGCGTCGAACTCAGTGGAGGCCATGGTCGCGCCGTGGATGCCGTCGCGCCCGGTCTTGGAGCCGACATACACCACCGGATTGCCCACACCGGCGGCGGCCGAGAGGAAGATCTTGTCCTGCTTGGCGATGCCGACGGTCATGGCGTTGACCAGCGGGTTGCCGTTATAGGCCGGGTGGAAATTCACCTCGCCGCCCACGGTTGGCACGCCCACGCAATTACCATAACCGCCAATGCCACGCACCACGCCATCCACCACCTGCTTGGTCACGGGCAGAGAGGGGTCGCCAAAGCGCAGCGCATTCAGGTTCGCGATAGGCCGCGCCCCCATGGTGAACACGTCGCGTAAGATTCCACCCACGCCCGTCGCTGCGCCCTGATAAGGTTCGATAAAGCTGGGATGGTTATGCGACTCCATTTTGAAGATCGCCGCCAGCCCCTCGCCGATATCGATCACCCCGGCGTTCTCGCCAGGGCCATGGATCACCCAGGGTGCCTTGGTCGGCAGCTCCTTCAGCCAGACTCGGCTGGATTTATAGGAGCAATGCTCCGACCACATGACGGAGAAAATGCCGAGCTCGGTAAAGCTCGGCGTGCGTCCCATGATCTCCAGCACTTTGCCCCATTCCTCGGCATTAAGCCCGAAGGATTTGGCGAGGGATTCATTCACATCGGTCATGCTGCTGCCAAGGAGTCGAAGAGGGGTTTGCCGTCAATGCCGCCCATCAGCGGGTCAACGAGATTTTCCGGGTGGGGCATCAGCCCCAGCACTCGCAGGTTGGGTGATAAGATACCAGCGATACTGCGCGCAGAGCCGTTGCGGTTGATGTCGCTGTAGCGGAATGCCACCAGCCCTTCGCCTTCCAACCGGTCCAGCGTGTCGTCATCGGCGGTGTAATTGCCGTCGCCATGGGCCATAGGGGCACGGAACTCCGCGCCCTTCTCCCACTTGCTGGTAAACACCGTGTCGTTGCGCTCCACTTTCAGCATCGTATCCATGGAAAGAAAGCGAAGCCCGGCATTGCGCAGCAGCGCGCCCGGCAGCAATCCGGCCTCGGTGATGATCTGGAAGCCGTTGCACACCCCCAGCACATAGCCGCCGCGCTCGGCATGGGTTTTCACCGCCCGCATGATGGGGCTTTGCGCCGCCATTGCGCCGCAGCGCAGATAATCGCCGAAGGAGAAGCCGCCCGGCAGGATCACCAGGTCCGTGCCCGCGGGCAGCTCGGTCTCCTTGTGCCAGACGATCGCCGGTTCACGGCCAAAGCTCTGGCGCACGGCCAGGATCATATCGCGTTCCCGGTTGATGCCGGGAAACAGAAGGATGGCGGCTTGCATGGCCCGCTTCTGCCGGAACTCCCCGGCCCAAGCAATATCGCTTTCTTCAGGCCGGCTTTGTGCCAGCCTCAAGCAGCTTCTCAATCAGCGCATTGCCGTCGATTTTTTCTTCCGTCAGTGCCATGGCCAGCACCTCGCCACCGAATACATTGGGGGCCAAAATCATGTCCGGCTGCACCCGGCGTACCCGTTCCAGGTTCCTGCGGTTGCTCACCGCGGCAATTTTCTTGGCATCCGTCGTGAGTTCCCGCAGGGCGAGAATCACGAAGGCGTTTTCCGCATCGTCGGGGGAAAGTGCCAGCACCGCATGGGCGGTTTCCGCCCCGGCCTTGCGCAGTACCTCCAGCTCCGTGGCATCGCCCCGGATAACCTCGGCTTCGCCGAAGTCCTCATCCTCATCGGTTACCACAATCACGGATTTATCCCGCGCCAGCAATTCGCGGGCGGTGTTATGGGCCAGTGCCCCGGCGCCAGCGATGATGTAATGATTTACCCGTTTCATGCGCTTCCTTTGCGGTTCGATGATGCGGTTGAGCCGCCCTTGTACCAGTGGCCCCACCACGGCGGTGATGGAGGTGGCAAATACCGTGATGCCAACGATAATGAGCGACATTACAAACAGTCGCGCATCGTTGCTCTTGGGCAGAATGTCGCCATAGCCGACCGTGGACATGGTCACGACGGTAAAATAGGCCGCCTGCGGCAGGGTGACGATGGGTGGGGAAAAGCCTTCACCTAGAATAAGGGAGCCGAGAACCCCGTAGGTCAGCAGCAGGATCGATGCGGCAATGGCGAATAGCGTGCCCGCCGCCAGCGAGGAGTGCTGGAAATTCCGTCCTGAGACGCACAAAGCCAGGAACAGCACTGCAATGTAGAGAAACGCGCCGGAATGCCAGGAATGATGACTATAGCCGATGGCCAGGGCGCCCTGGGTGAAGGTGATCAGCAGGGCTGAAATCCATGCCATGCGCGAGCGCAGCAACAAGCCAATCGCGATGAAAATCTGCAGCGTGCCGACCATGGCGCTGGGCACGCCTTGCAGAAGCAAGGCAGGAACACTGGCGTTCAGCGGGTGCAGTGCATTGAACAACCCGTTCAGCTGCAGGTGCAAATATTCCGAGGCATAGCGCCGGATGGTGGGCAGCAGAGCCAGCAGCCCCGCCCCGCCAACGGCCGCGGCCAAGGGCAGATGCGGAAACCAGAGATCCAGCCGCGCCCGCCGGTAGGTACGCCAGGCCAATTTTTCCAGGCCGAGTACCAACCCGCGCAACATGGTTACGCCGCCAGGACTGTGAGGAAGGGGAGGGCTAACATGCCCAATCAGTGGAGGTGCGCGGCGCCGATGTAAAGCGCCGCGCATGGGCGTTTAAGCCGCGATTTCGACCTTGAAGCTCTCGATTACCGTATTGGCCAGCAGCTTGCGGGCCATTTCTTCGGCTTCGGCCTTGGCCTTGGCGGCGTCGGTCTCAGCCAACTCCAGTTCGATGATCTTGCCCATGCGCACTTCACCTACTTGGGCGAACCCCAGATTGTTCAGGGCATGGCCGATGGCCTTGCCCTGAGGGTCGAGCACGCCGTTTTTCAGCATGATGGTGACGATGGCCTTCATGAATTACAAAACCTTTTTATTGATACGCTTCAATTCACAAACGATGCTTGTTACTGCATCGTCTCCGGGCCCTTCATGTCCCGTGAACCAGCTTCGGGCAGTATGCCGAGACGGCGAGCCACTTCCTGGTAGGCTTCCTCGATCTTACCAAGGTCGCGGCGGAAGCGGTCTTTGTCCATCTTCTCGTTGGTCTTGGCATCCCAGAGGCGGCAATTATCCGGGCTGATCTCGTCCGCTAGGACAACACGCATCTCTTCATTTTCATAGAGTCGGCCAAATTCCAGCTTGAAATCCACTAGCGTGATGCCGACGCCCAGGAACAGCCCGGTCAGGAAGTCATTGATGCGCAGGGTGAGGTGAACGATATCGTCCATGTCCGGTGGGGTGGCCCAGCCGAAGGCGGTGATGTGCTCTTCCGCGACCATCGGGTCGCCGAGGGCGTCATTCTTATAATAATACTCGACGATTGAGCGCGGCAGGCGTGTGCCCTCGGGGATGCCAAGGCGTTGGGCGATGCTGCCCGCCGCGATATTGCGCACCACCACCTCGATGGGGATGATTTCAACTTCTTTAATAAGTTGTTCGCGCATATTAAGTCGGCGGATGAAGTGAGTTGGGACGTTAATCTCGGCCAGCTTCGTCATCAGGAATTCGCTGATCCGGTTGTTCAACACGCCCTTGCCGGTAATCGTCCCCTTTTTTTGGGCGTTGAACGCGGTGGCGTCGTCTTTGAA
>JAKBCD010000238.1 GCA_021808205.1 Pseudomonadota bacterium
GCGCGGGGTGTTCGCGGGCATAGAGGCTGAGGCGGCGCGGAACCCCGGCGTGGGCAGCGCGCTGTCGCGGATCGACATGCTGATCTGGGCCAGGGAGGGGCCGCGCGCGGCGGAGCTGGCGCGGGATGCCGCCGCCCGCTACCCGCGTGAACGCGCCTTGCTGCACGAGCTGGTGCGGATGATGAACTGGGCCGGGCAGCACGGCGTGAAGGCCGAGATTCAGGCCCGGCTGGATTTATTATAGGCGGCGCAAGCGGAACTTAGAGCCGGATGACATGAGGGCGATCGCCCCGGCGACCGCTCTCATGTCTGAATCCGCCTCTACCTTATTGATCCAGCGCCTGCATTAGCGTCACGAATTCCGCCACGCTGAGGGTTTCCGCGCGGCGGGAGGCGTCTATCCCCGCTTTAACGCAGAGTGCCTCGCCGCCCAGCGGTTTCAAGGCACCGCGCAGCATCTTGCGGCGCTGGCCAAAGGCGGCGGCGGTCAGGCGTTCCATCAGCTTCAAATCTTCCCGTGAGGGCTGCTCAGCGCGGGGGGTGAGCCGGATGAGGGCGGATTCCACCTTGGGCGGCGGGGCGAAGGCGCCGGCGGGGATGCGCATGAGCATCGTGACCTCGCACAGCCATTGGGCCAGCACCGAGATGCGGCCATAGGCGCCGCTGTTGGGTTCAGCGCAAATACGTTCCGCCACCTCCAGCTGGAACATCAGCGTCATGGACTGAAATTGCGCCGCCTGTTGCAGCCAGTTCACCAACAGCAGCGTGCCGATATTGTACGGCAGGTTGGCGACGATGGCGCGCGGGGCGAGCACCAGGGCAGCGAGGTTCGCCTTCATGGCGTCGGCTTCGATGATGGTGAGCCGGTTGGTGGTGGCGGCCAGTGCGGTGATGGCGGCCACGGCGCGCTTGTCGTACTCGATGGAGGTGACATGCGCGGCCTTGGTTTCCAGCAAGGCGCGGGTAAGGCCGCCGGGGCCGGGGCCGATTTCGATAACATTCAGCCCGGTGAGATCGCCCGCCGCCGCGGCAATGCGCGCCAGCAGGCTGGGGTCCAGCAGGAAGTGCTGGCCGAGGGATTTGTCGGCCCGCAGGTCGAAGCGGCGGATCACCTCTGCCAGGGATGGTAATAAAAATTCAGCCATGGCCCGCTTGTTAGCCGATGCCGGACCGTGGCAACAGAGACATGTGGATAACGTAAACGGCCACGCGGGTTTTCTACGCATACCTCCGCTGCTGCGCGCCTTGGTGCGGGCGGATGAGGTTTGGCTTGCCCTGCTGGCGGCGGGGGTGGGCATTTGCGCCGGTCTGGGCGTGGCGCTGATCAATGAAATCTCATTTCTGATGCACCAGAACCTGTTTCAGCTGGGGGCAGGGATGGAGCTTTCTGAAACGCCCAGGCTTGACCCTTTGCGCGCCATTGCCGTGCCGGTGCTGGGCGGCCTGGTGTTCGGGATTACGTTGTGGCTTCTGGCGAAGCTCAGGCCCAAACCGCTGGTGGACCCGATTGAGGCCAACGCGCTCTATGGCGGGCGCATGTCGCTGACGGATTCGATTATCGTGGCAGCGCAAACCGCCTGGTCCAATGGCGTTGGCGCCTCGGTGGGTATGGAGGCGGGCTATGCCCAGCTGGGTGCGGGCATAGCCTCCTGGTTGGGGCGGAATTTCCGGCTCAGGCGGAATGATTTGCGCACGCTTGTGGGGTGCGGCGCGGGTGCCGCCATCGCCGGGGCGTTTAACGCGCCACTCTGCGGCGCTTTTTACGGGATTGAACTGGTTATAGGCATTTACTCCGTGGCGACTCTGCCTTTTGTGGTTATCGCCGCGCTGCTTGGCACGCTGACCGTGCAGGTTTTGGGGTTCAGCACACCGCCCTTGAGCGTGACCCTGCCGGTGGATGTGCCGGATGGCACCTATGGGATTATTCTGATCGAAGGCATTGCCTGTGGTATTGCGGGGATCGTGATCATGCGGGGGGTAACGCTGATTGAGGCGGGATTCCGGCGCAGTGGTATTCCGGTGTGGCTGCGGCCGCTGCTGGGCGGGGCGGTGGTGGGGTTGCTGGGATGCGTGACCCCGCAGGCGATGTCCTCAGGTCATTCCGCTTTGCATACCTATATAGATGTGCGGTTTCCGTTTCTGGTGGCGTTGGGGCTGCTGCTGGCCAAGTCTGTTGCCTCGGCGTTTTCCATCGGGGCGGGGTTCCGTGGTGGCTTGTTCTTCGCGTCACTGTTTCTGGGGGCGATGTTCGGGAAGGTGTTTGCGGGGGTCATCAGCATCCTGCCCTTTGTGTCGCCGATGCCGGTGGGGTTTTACGCGGTTGTGGGCATGAGCGGTGTGGCCGCGGCGATCATCGGCGGGCCGATGACCATGACCTTTCTGGCGCTGGAGAGCACACAGAACTTCGCGGTGACAATGGCGGTGCTGGCCGCTGCCATCGCCGCCACCATTACCGTGCGCCGGCTGTTTGGCTACTCCTTCGCCACTTGGCGGTTTCATCTGCGCGGAGAGCAGATACGCTCCGCCATGGATGTAGGCTGGATTCAGGCCCTGACCGTGGGGCGCATGATGCGGGCTGTGTCAATGACGGTACGGCCGGAGACGAGCCTTGATGTGTTCCGCCAGGAAGTGCCGCTGGGGGCAACGCAGCGGGCCGTAGTGGTGGATGCGAACAAGCAATATGCGGGCATTGCCTACCCCGCCGAGGCAGCGACCGTAACGGGAGAGCATCGTTGTGTGCAGGATATATTGCACCATCAGGATCATTTTCTGCTGCCTGGCATGACGGTGAAGGAGGCTTTGGCGGCGTTTGAGAGTGCCGAGGCAGACGCCCTGGCAGTGCTCGACGGGCCGGACACGCGGCAGGTGCTGGGGCTGCTGACCGAGCAATATGCGCTGCGCCGCTATAGCGAGGAACTAGACCGCCGCCGCCGCGAGGTTTCAGGTGAGTAAGTTTGCGCAGGGATTAATAAAAGTAACACAGATTTTGGCATCGCAACAGAAAACATGAGTGCGGCTGGTGAATAAAACTTCAAAATTAATTTTTATAAAAAATTTTAGAATAAAGCAACAAAAAATATATTAATTAGACAAATACCGTTATATAAGTCAACCAATTGCATAATCGTGATAAAACGCAGCTGACAAGAATTGTTACAATGACGATCTTTGTTGACAATAAAAAATAATATACAGTTTATGATACAAATAACGAAAAATTTACCACCGATGGTTGCGCTTGCAATAAGAATTTGAGGGGTTTGACGCCGCTTATTGCTTGATTTTACTGCACTGCAACGCTAAGACCAGGATAACGGTGGAAAGTGAGGGTAACTGATGAGCGGTACGTCATATCTAACAGTCGCGGGCGGTGGTACGGCGAATATCCATTCGGGTATGCTCAGTGTTCCTTCGTCGCTGGGCACGACCGTTAACTCTCTTCTGCAGACATATCTGGACGGTGTTTCCGGGTCTGTTGCCGCAGCCACTGCAGGTTTTGAAAATCTGAACGCCGCCGGCACGGGTGGCAGCGTTGCGGGTTCTGGTGGTAATTTCCTGGAGGAAATCACCAATACCGATAGCACCGGTGCTTCTGTATCGGGCACGTTCTCTGGTGTCGTAACGGTTAACCCCGCTGCGACCACTCTGGTTGTGCAGGCTCCAGGCAGCCTCTCCATCAGCGGCAGCTCCGCCACAGGCGCTGCGTTGTTCGGGGCAAGCAGCAATGTTGCGTATTCGGTCAGCGGCGGCGCCGGGTCGATTTTTGCCGCGGGCGGCAACGACTCGGTCTACGCCAAAGATGCGGCTGAGACGGTTACCTCCGCCGGCAACGACACGCTGACCTTTGCGTCCGCCTCGACCCATAACGAGGTGATTAACACCGTCGGCAATGCAACGACCCGCGTGTATGTGGGCGGTGCCGATGTCGCAACCGTTACGGCGTCCGACAGTTCGCAGGCTTCTGTGGTGTTCCTTACCAACGCCGGCGGCAGCCTGGACTTCATTAACAACTCCAGCGCGGCGCAGACCATCTACTCCGGCTCCTACACCACGGCTGGCGGTGGCAACATCTACGCCGTGAATGCGGTAACCGCCTTTGGCGGCAGCGGCGGCGGCTACTTCGTGGGTGGCCGTGGCGGGTTCAACCTGCTGAATGGCGGCACTGGCGATTCCACGCTGGTTGGCGGTGGCGCCAGTGATACGCTGATTGCTGGTGGTAATCAGAACTACCTCTATACCGGTGTGGGCGCAGAAACCCTGATCGGTGGCGGT
>JAKBCD010000239.1 GCA_021808205.1 Pseudomonadota bacterium
CTGATCACCTGCTCCACCGTCACCGCGTCATGCTCCTCGTGCCAGCAATCATAATCTGTCACCATCGCCACCGAGGCGTAGTCAATCTCCGCCTCGCGGGCGAGCTTGGCCTCCGGCATGTTGGTCATGCCGATCACCGAACACCCCCAGGAGCGGTAGAGATTGCTCTCCGCCAGGGTGGAGAATTGCGGGCCTTCCATCACCAGATAGGTGCCACCGCGCGTATAGGGCAGGTTCAGCGCCTTCAGGCTTTCCTCCAGCGCATCGCCCAGGCGCGCGCAAACCGGGTGCGCCATCGAAACATGCGCCACACAGCCATGACCGAAAAAGCTTTTCTCGCGGGCAAAGGAGCGGTCGATGAACTGGTCCACGATCACGAAGTGTCCAGGTGCTAGCTCCTCTTTCAAGGAGCCTACAGCGGAGAGGGAGATGATGTCGGTAACGCCCAGCCGCTTCATCGCGTCGATATTGGCGCGGTAATTCAGCGAGGTGGGAGAGGCTTTATGGCCGCGCCCGTGGCGAGGCAGAAACACCACCCTTTGGCCCTCATACGTACCCAGCAAAAACTCATCGGACGGATCGCCCCAAGGCGTCTCGATTTTCGCCCATTGCGTGTCCTTCAGGCCCGCGATGTCATATAGGCCAGAACCGCCGATAATGCCGATGACCGGCTGCTTGGTCTCATTCATCTTCCCACTCCACAATTAAAAATGCCGCCCTCAATTAGGAAGCGGCATTCTTGGACTCTATGATTGAAATCAATCGCTACGCAACCTTGCGTTTCTCCTGATATTGCGGGCGTCTTGGCTTAACCTTGCGCACCAGCATTTCTGGGTGCCGCACAGGCTTCTTCACCGGCATGGCTTGGCGCGGCCGCTCGCCGCCCGCCACCACCATCTTGACCCCGGTCAGCTTCTCGATCTGGGTCAGATAGGGCAGTTCCGTCGCGTCACAAAATGCCACGGCCACGCCATCCGCGCCGTTGCGCGCCGTGCGGCCAATGCGGTGCACGTAGCTTTCCGGCTCGTTCGGCAGCTCGAAATTGATGACGTGGGAAACCGCATTTACATCGATCCCGCGCGCGGCAATGTCTGTCGCCACCAAGGCGCGAACTTCGCCAGCCTTGAACGCATCCAGCGCCCGCTGGCGCTGGTTCTGGCTGAGATTGCCATGCAAAGCCGCGGCGGAAATTTTGGAATTATTCAGCATCAGCGCCACACGGTCTGCCCCGCGCTTGGTGCGGGTGAACACGATGGTTCTGGAAAATTCCGGCTGCTTCAGCAGCGAGATCAGCAAATTGCGCTTCTCCGGCCCTTCAGCGAAATGCACGCTCTGCTCGATCTTGGATGGGGCGGAGGAAACGGCCGCGATTTCCACGCGCACCGGGTCGCGCAGCAGCCCGTTGGCCAGTTTGGCGATTTCCGCCGGCATGGTGGCAGAGAACAAGGCCGACTGACGGCGGCCCGGTAGAGCGGCAACCACCTTGCGGATATCCGGCATGAAGCCGAGATCCAGCATACGATCCGCCTCATCCAGCACGAAAAACTGGCATTGGTCGATAATCAGCTCGCGGGTGTTCATCAAATCCACCACGCGGCCAGGGCAACCCACCACAATATCAGCGCCGCGCATCATGCGCTGCACCTGGCTGTAACGGCTCACACCACCCACCACCAATACGGTACGCAGGCCAAGCCCAGCGGCGAATTTCTTGATCTCCTGCTCAATCTGCACCGCCAGCTCACGCGTGGGGGCCAGCACCAAGGCGCGGGTGGAGAAACGGCGGCTATGCAGCTTCTCGGTCGCGAAGGCCTGCAGAATCGGCAGGGAGAACGCAGCGGTTTTGCCGGTGCCGGTCTGGGCGATGCCCAAAACATCCTTGCCCTGCAACCCGTAGGGGATGGCATCGGCCTGAATCGGGGTGGGCTTTACGAACCCGGCGGCCTTCAAAGCGCCCACAATGGTGGAGGCGAAGCCAAAATTTTCAAACGTCAAATCACTCACAACAAACATCTCCGCCGCCAAGAGCATACCCCTTGGCGGTCAATGTCCGGTATCCATGCGCGAATCTGGAAAAAGGACGGTGCAAATCAGCCCGTTAAGGGCGTCCCCGCCCCGTAAAGCCTCCGCCGCCATGCCCAATGTTCGCGCCATGACGGAAAGCGAGGTCTCCTTACGCTGCATGGCCGTGATAACGCAAGGCTTATGACGCATTGCAGACTCCCAGCGTCCGCCCAATAAAAAACCCCTCCCGGTTTCCCGAGAGGGGTTTTTTCGAGCCTATCTCGCCTCAGTCCCCAGCGGCGGGGTGGAAAGCCGGGGCGCGAACTTTCCTCGCCACGGCAACGGCCTCCGGTTTCACCACCTTCGCCGGAAGTGCGGCCAGAATGGAGGTGCCGACCGAAGCCAGATACGGCATGGACTGGGTGAACAGCACCCCAACCCACAGCCTGGTTTCCAGCGTCGCCCAATGGTGGCCAAAGCCAACCCCCAAAGCCGCCGCCCAGGTGAGGGCCAAAATCACCAACTCCTCACGGGCCATCACCAGCCCTTGCACCAGGGCTGGGGCGTTTTCCATTTTTGGTGTGCGCAGGAAGGGCAGCGAGTTGGTGAACAGCCCCTTCCACACCGCCTTGCCGATGGAGTGAGACAGAGCCAGGCCAGCCACCGCCGCACCCAACCGATCCATGAAGCCGCAAGGCACGCGGTTTTTATATAGGGCGAGGATCTGCACGATCTTGAAGAAGAACAAGCCAATGGAAGGCAGCATGAACAGGGCGATCGGGAATTCGAACCGCACCGGATCCAGGATAAGCCCGAGCGACCAAGCCAGGCCCATGGCCAGAAACACCAGGCCCAGCGCATCGCCGAACCAGGGCAGCCAGCCGGTGATGAAGTGCCAGCGTTGGCCTGCGGTGAGTTCCTTGTTGAAAGGGTTGAACAAGGCGGCGGCATTGGCGCGCACAATCCGCATCGCGCCATAGGCCCAGCGGTAACGCTGCTTGCGGAAGGCCGTGTAGTCGTCCGGCATCACGCCCTTGCCAAAGCTCTTCTTGGAATAAACCGCCTCATACCCGGCGCGGAACAGGCGCAGACCAAGCTGGCTATCCTCGCAGATGCACCACTCTGCCCAGCCCTGCTCGTTCAGCAGCGCTTCCTTGCGGATCAGCGTCATCGTGCCGTGCTGGATGATGGCGTTGCGCTCGTTACGCGTGACCATGCCGGTATGGAAGAAGCCAGCATATTCCCAGAACATCATGCGCTTGAAGATGGAGCCGTCATTGTCGCGGTAATCCTGCGGAGACTGCGTGAAGCCCACTGCCGGGTCTGCGAAGGCAGGCACCATGCAGCGCAGCCAGTCCGGCTCGACCAGGTAATCAGAGTCGATCACGCCCACCACCTCGGCATCCGGCGCGGTTTCACGCAGGGCGAAGTTCAACGCGCCCGCCTTGTAGCCTTTATATTTACCAAGGGTGAAGAAGCGGAATTTGGGTCCCAGCCGTGCGCAATGCTCGGCCACCGGCTCCCACACCGCCGGGTCCATGGTGTTGTTATCAATCACTAGCACCTCGAAGCGGTCGTAATCCAGTGCGGCCAAGCTATCCAGCGTCTGCTTTACCATATGCGGCGGCTCGTTGCAGATCGGCAGATGGATGGAGACCTTGGGCAGACGCGCCCCGGAAGGAGCCGGGATCGGCTCGAAATGCCGCTTGGCGATACGACCGAAAATGGTCTCGACCAGCTCGAAGCTATCGGCGACCAGCAGGAACAGCAGCAGCCCCTGCCCCGCCGCCAGCCCGCCCCATACGGCGGCGGCACCCAGGGAGAGATAGGTCTGGCCCATATTCATCAGCAGCATCGCCAGCGTGCTGGTGAAGCCTTCCACCAGCACGGCGAAGAGCAGCTTGCCGGGCAGGCGGATATCCGGGCGGCGGGAGAGTAGCGCCATGGTGGCGAGCAGGCTCGTCAGCGCGGCGCCCAGCGCGTACCAGATCCACCCGGCATGGTTCCAAACCGGGCCGGTCAGCGACCATTTCTGGTGGCGGCCCAGCGTGAACATGCCCCAGTAACCAGCGGCACGGCCCTCAAAGCTCGTCTTCCAGGGCTGGTCGAAGGCTTCCATCACGAAGTAATTAAGGTGCTTTTGTTGCGCGAGATTGAAGAAATCGCGCAGGAAGCGCGCCTGATTGATGGTGTTGGCGCGCGCCGCACCGATGTCGATGCCATCCGAGGGCCAGCCGATTTCGCCGATCACGATCCGC
>JAKBCD010000240.1 GCA_021808205.1 Pseudomonadota bacterium
GATGCTGACGAAATTCCTGAAGGATAATCCGAGCCTGAATGACAAGCTGGATATTGCCTCCTGGCACGCGCTGCCGCCTTATTTCGATACCGATCCAGCGGCATTGAATGTGAAGCGCTATAAAACCTACAGGGATTTCCTGTTCGAGAATGGCGTGATCAAACAGAAACTGCCGCTGAGTGATTACGCGGTGACAATTTCCTGACCATAAAAAACCCCGGCAGTTGCCTGCCGGGGTTTTTTCTCGCGGATGCGAAGATTAGTGGAAGATGATTTCCACGCGGCGGTTCTGCGGCTCGCGCACGCCGGGGCCGGTGGGCACCAGCAGGTGGGTTTCGCCATAGCCGTGCATCTCGATCTCGGAAGCCGGAACGCCATCCGCCACCAGTTGGGCGGCAACCGCCTTCGCGCGATTGATCGACAAGCCCATGTTGTACCCGGCGGTGCCGGAAGTGTCGGTATAGCCGTTCACCTCAAGCGTGGTGACGTTCTGGGTCTTGGAGTCGGACGCGGCCTGCGCGATGATCTGGGTCGCACGCGGGGTCAGGCTGTACTTATCCCAGTCGAAGAACACCAGGTAGGTCTTGGCCGGAGCCGGAGCCGGAGCCGCAGCCACAGGCGCCGGGGTGGGAGCCGGAGCCGGAGCCGCCGGCGGCTGGAACAGCTGATAGCGCAGACCCAACAGGAAGGTATGGCTGGAAGACTGGCCAACCTTGATGCCGTCGTAGTTGCGGCTGGCGGTCAGCTGGGTAAATTTGTACTCAGCCGTGGCGGACAGGCCGGGCACGAACGGCAGCGGGTAAGAAAGGCCGCCGATGATGTTATAAGCGAAGCTGCCCTTGGTGCCGCCAAGAACATGGCCGCTGGCATCGTTCATCGCGCTGCTGAACTTCTGCCACTGATAGCCGACGCCAGCGCCCACATAGGGGAAGATCGGCAGGCCGACATTCATGTCGTACAGCACGTTGACCATCGGGCCATAGGTGTTCAGGCCGCCGGTCACAGGGGTCTGGCTGCCGTTGTCGTTATCAATCTTATGGTCGGTATTGCGGTAGAAATTGCCGTTCAACTCAACACGGAAACCATCGCCAAAACCATAACCCACAGCGGCATCGCCGGAGTAGGAGTTACGGAACAACGCCTTACCGCTTGCACCGGTGGCATTGTCATGCAGATTCAGCGGGTTCTGGATGGTGGTGCCCAAACCAAGGCTAACATAAGGGCCGGTCACCGGCTGCGCCTGTGCGGCGATGGGCAGCACAAGGCAGGTGGCGGCGGCAAGAGCTAAACGAAGCTTCATGTCGTGACTCCAATGCAGAGTAAAATTAATCAACCGTGACCCATTTAATCTTCCGAAGCGGGAATCAACAGGGCAAATTGAGTTTTCGTTTTAACATTCTGCCCCTGTTGTATTTTTAGCACAAGTTTGGGGTAGAACCCTTTGATTTACGAACAGGTAATGACCCTGAAAGCTTCACCGGCATCGCCCGCATCGGTAGCGCCAGGGGCGGAATGAACCATCCATCCCCGGTAAACCGGCGTGCTGCCCTGAGACGCATCCGACTGGAGCGTGATGAACGCCGCGGAATCAGGCAGCGCGCCAGGCGGGCGCATCACGCAGGCTTGCACGCTCACGGTAAGGTCTCCGGCGGTTGCCTGCCCGCCGACCGGAATGGTGAGCTTGCTGGTGCTGCCATCAATCTTGTTCAGCACCCCAAGCTCGGCGGTTTTTCCTGGAACCCAGACATTGGCGGGCACGGGTGCTACATCTGGCGGGGCAGCCGCGGCGGTGGCCTCAGGCGTATTGCCGGCCGGGGGCAATGGCCCGGTGGAAGGTGAAACAGCCTGCACCGATGGGGCATTACCGTTATCGCCATTGTCCGCACTGGTGGCGGCTGGCGGCACGCCCGCTTCGCTGCCAGGGGGTGGAAGCGGCGTCTGTACCAGACCGGGCGGTGGGGCAGGCTGTGGCGCCACCGGCACCTCCGGAGCGTTGGGAAGGCTACTGACGACCGGCGGCGGGGGCGGTACCGCGACCGTGTTCTGGTCTGACTGGCTTTGCCCAAGCAGACTCTGCGCAAACGCCGCGCCGCCAATGAGCGTGGCGGCCGAGGCCAGAAGCAGCAAGCGCATTACTGGGGCAGTGCCGCGGGGTTGGATGGCTGGGCGCCGCCGGACGCGCTCTTGCTGGGGCCATTGCCCATGGAGAAGATGAACTTACCGAGCAGATCCTCGATATTCACGGCTGATTGCGTGACCGGGAAGCTGGCGCCGGGCTTGAGCATGGTGTTGGAACCGCCGGGCGAGATGTTCACGTAGGTACCGCCGAGCAGACTGTCCGACGTGATGGAGGCGCTGCTGTCATCCGGCACTTTGATGTTGTTGTTCATCGCCAGCTTGATGACCGCGGCATAGGTGGTGGGGTCCAGCGTTTCGGAGGCAACATGGCCGACAACCACGCCGCCGATTTTTACGTCCGCCCCCACCGTAAGCGCGCCGATGGACCCGAACTGGGCCTGCAGCGGATAGCCGCCGGTATTGATCTCCCCTGCCCCGCGCAGCGCGTAGACAAGAAAGACCGCGGCAACGGCGATGACAGCAAACCCGGCGGTGAGTTCAGGAACGCGGCGCACCATCAGGCCTGATCCGGCGTCCAGGATTCATAATCGGCCGAGGCAGGCGCGCGCTTGCCGCCCATGTAGTCATGGCCGACGGGGCGGTAGCTCTGCGCCGTGCCGGTGAGGTTGGGCTTGTGCGGGCGCTGCCAGGGGCGGGCGGGCGCCGCCAGCGGTGTATCGGTTAGGTGATGCAGCCAGGCGTGCCATTCGGGCGGCACCACGGAGGGGTCTTGCGGACCCGCATAAACCACCCAGCGGCGCGTGTGCGGCTTGCCCGGGCGCTCGAAATACTGGTTTCCCATATCGTCCCGGCCGATGAAGCGGCCCCGGAACAGAGTGAGGAAATAAAGACCGGGGTTGGTGATCAGCCCTTTAAGGCCAAGCGGCCGGGCCTTGGGCGTGGGGCCGTTGGCGGCCGGTGTCTGCGCGGCAGTGCTCATGGCCCCGATATAGGTGATGACGGGCAAATGGTCCATCTCTCTGTTACGGCGCGTGAAGGCTGGGCGTTTTCAAGCTATCGGGGTATAGAGATTTCTAAAATGAGAGCCACTTTAGCAATCGGCAGGGTTGTTCATCCATGAGGCGTCAACCTGCGCTTGCCTGCCCCTTCAAACCGCACTAGCCCCAGGCTCTTGGTTTTGGTGCACAAAGCGCCGCCGGTCAGGATCTAGGCATTGAGAAACCGCTTCAGTACCTTGCTCGGTGGATAACTCGACATCGAGACGACACCATTTGCCAGTTCAACCAGAAACATCGCTCCTTCGAACTTATGGCTAAGTAGATCGGGTAAGGTTACCAGGATTCTGAACCGCCCCGGGTTTACCGGAGGGGAAAACTCTCAGAGGATTGTCCCTTGGAACAGAAAAAGATCTCGAAGCCTTATTCACCGGAATTTCGCGAGCGGGCATTGACCAGATCGACAGTGGCGAAGAACCTGATCTTCTTGCGGTGATGCTCGACGGCCTGCACGCCAAGCGCGCTGGCGATATGGGTAATAATGCACCAGTAAAGTCTGGGATCAAACAAAGTCTGGGATCAAACGCCTAATAACCGAGTGCGCAACCATCCTTGCGCGGGTCTGATCCGCCGATCAGCACGCCGCGCGAGCGGTCGATCCGGATCACCTGCCCACCGCCATGCGGCGCGTTGGCGTCCATCAGATCGTGGCCCTTCGCCGCCAGCGCGGCGCGGGCGGCGGCGGAAATGCCACGCTCCACCTCCAGCTTGCCCGCAAAGGGAAACAGGCGCGGCAGATCCAATGCCGCCTGCGGGTCCATGCCGTAATGCAGCATGTTGGCCAGCACCCAGCTCTGACCCATCGGCTGATACTGCCCGCCCATTACACCGAACACGATTTCCGGCTTGCCATCCTTGAACGCCATGGCCGGCATGATGGTATGCATCGGCCGTTTCCTGGGTGCGACCTCGTTGGGATGACCGGGCTGCATGCTGAAGCTGAAGCCGCGATTATGCATCGCCACGCCTGTATCGCCTGCGACGATGCCAGAGCCGAAGCTCTGAAACAGGGAGTTGATGAAGCTGCAGCAATTACCGTCGGAATCCACAACGGAAACATAGACCGTGTCCTTATGCAGGCTGCCCGCTGCGGGCAGGGTTTGCAACGCATGGTCATCC
>JAKBCD010000241.1 GCA_021808205.1 Pseudomonadota bacterium
TCCCCCACCCCGGCCGCCGCCAGAACACGTCCATCCGGCCCGGCGAGGCAGGAACCGCCGAGATAGGCCAACCCATCCTCCACCCCCGCGTGGTTGCAGTAGCCGACATAAATCTGGTTCTCGACCGCTCGGGCGGGGACAATTGCTCCCGGCACACAGCCATATTCAAGCGAGAGCGCTGTGGGGATAAGCACTAGTTCCGCGCCGACGAGGGCGACATGGCGTACCGCCTCGGGGAACTCCACATCATAGCAGATCAGCAGCCCGATCTTCCAGCCACGATAATTGAAAGGTGGCATGAAAGCGCTGCCCGCAGTATATTCGCGCCGCTCGAAATCCCCGAACAGATGCAACTTGCGGTACAGCCCCAGCCTTGCGCCATCCGGGCCGATGGCGATGGCGCTGTTATACACCATCTCCCCATCACGCTCCGCAAATCCGTAGACAATGGCAAGGTTATTCTCGCGGGCAATGCCGGCGATGGTGGCGTACGAAGGCCCCTCCATCGTTTCAGCCAAGCCGGACTGGACGGCGTTATAGCCCCCCAGCCAGCATTCAGGGCAGAGCAGCAGCTCCGCCCCCGCCGCGGCGGCGGCAGTGGCAATGCGAGACAAGGCGACGAGATTTTTCGCCTTGTCCGCCAGATGCCCCGTGGTCTGCCAAAGGGCCAGACGCATGGTTCAGACCGCCGCCAGCTTGTTGCCGGAATGGCGCTTGGCCATGAAATAGTAGATCGGGCTGATCAACGCGATGCCGACGATCCACGACAGGTCCACCCCATTCAACGCCGTGGCGATCGGGCCGGTGTAAAGCTCTGTAGAAACGAACGGCAACTGGATGAGAATGCCCAGGATGTAGCAGAAGATCGCCGATTTATTGAACCGCCCGTAGATGCCGCCCTCGGCGGTAAAGAAGGCGCTTACGTCGTATTCGCCATGGCGAACGAGGTAGAAATCCACGAGGTTGATCGCCGTCCAGGGCACCAGCACATACAGCAGCAGCAGGATGAAGTTGGTGTAGTTCGTAAGGAAATTGCCCGCCGCGAACAGCGCAATCGCCACGCCGATGAGGGTGATGATGATGGCCGTGACCGCACGCGCCGCAGCCCCCGCCTTCCAGGAGGGAATAAAAGTGTGGATGAGGGTGATAGTGGAGAGCACGCCGCAATACAGGTTCATCGCATTGGTGCCGGCGATGCCGACCGAGAAGATGATGACGATGGGAATGGCGGCAACACCGGTGAAGGTGGTGAGCCCGCCTACCGGATCGGCATTGGCGGCGACAAGGCCAAGCATTGCACCCAGGATCATCGGGAAGATGGAGCCCAGCGAGCAACCCCAATAGGATGCCCAGAACGCCTGCTTGGCGCCCGTACCATACGGCATGTAGCGGCTGTAGTCTGATACATAAGGCGCATAGGCGATTTGCCACAATGCGCCGACGGAGACCATGCTGAAAAACCCGGCGGCGCTGAAGCTGTTCATCGCCATGAAATTGCCCGGCAGACCATGCACCAGCACAATCCAGAGAAAAGATACCACCAGGGCCGCACCAGAAGTCCATGTGAGGAAGCGCGCGTAAGCGTGAATGAGGTCATGGCCGAAAATCGTGGCGATGACGCTGACAACGGCGATGAATACAATCAGCAGATGTTCATCAATGCCGCCCGCGATGGTGTGCAGGGACTGCCCGCCCAGCACGATGTTGGAAGCCAGAAAGCCGACATACATGATGATGACGATGGCCACCACCAGCACCGCGCCGACGGTGCCGAACTGCCCCCTGGTTTGCACCATTTGCGGCACGCCGAGCTGCGGCCCCTGGGCCGAATGCAGCGCCATGAAAATGGCACCTACCATGTTACCGACAATGATGGATAAGCAGGAACTCATGAAATCCAGCTTGAACACCGAGCTCGCCAAAGCGCCGGTGACAATGGTCAGCATCATGATATTCGAGCCAAACCAAATGGTGAACAAGTCACGCGAGGTGCCGTGGCGCTGGTCCAACGGGATCTGGAATATGGTATGTTGTTCGACTTTTCCTGGAGATTCGGTCGCCATGCTTGTGGTCCTTAACGCTGGGGGTTGGGCGCCATCACGGCGCTGAGGTCAAACGGCAGCAGCTCCGCCACTTCCCGGCGGAAGGGCAGCGCATCGGGGTCTGGGGTGGTCTCGAACTCTTCGGCGTAGCGCCGCCCACTCCAGACAGCGGCGGCAATGGTGCCTGGGGCGAGCGCATCACCAATCACAGTGACGCTGTTGATGCCGGCATTCGCCCATTCAGCTTCGCGGGCGCGAAGCTGCTGCGCGAGGCCAAGGCGCGGCAGCCGGGCGGTGACAAGAACCACCGCGCCCGCCTCGATCTTTTCCTCGCGGCCGGTGAAAGTGCAGGCCAATGCCGCCTGTCCGGGTTCGGCCCTGTCCAAAATTCTGTTGGCGCGGATGATGATGCCCTGCTCCAGCAGCCTGGCCTGAATTTTATGCTGCTCCATGGTGTTGAAGGTCCAGGAGGAGACGCCCGAGGCGGGGGTAACAAGCGTCACCGCATAGCCCTCCCCGGCCAGCAGCTCCGCCAGCACGCCACCCATATAATAATGGTCATCATCATAAAGCAGAACCTGCTTTGCTTTCGGCCTGGCGCCTGCCATCAGGTCATCTGGCGTGAAAACCTCCACGCCCTGCAGCGGCGCGGCGTGGAGCATGTTCCGCGCCACCGTATCGCGCCGCCAAATGCTGCCAGTGGCAAGCAAAACATGCTCAAAACCAAACCCGAGAATGTCCTCGGCTGACAACTCACTCTCAAAGAAGGTCTCGACATTCGTCATCGGCGTGATCTGCCCGATCCGGTAATCCGCCACGCGGCCCCAGGCGGCAAGGCCGGGCAACCGGCGCTCGGCGATCAACCGCCCGCCCAGTTCGCGTCCGCGCTCGGCCAACGCCACTTCATAGCCGCGCCGCCCCAGCATCATCGCCGCTTCCAGCCCGGCGGGGCCGCCGCCCACCACCAGCACGCGGGCCTCGCTTTGCTTGGGGCGGATATATTCAGGGTGCCAGCCGCGCCGCCATTCTTCGCCCATGGAAGGGTTCTGAGTGCACCGGATGATCGAGGCCGTATGGTCGCCCGAGACGCAGATATTGCAGCCGATACATTCGCGAATATCCTCGATCCGGCCCTGGCGGATTTTCTCCGGCAGGAACGGGTCTGCGATGGAAGGCCGCGCCGCGCCGATGCAATCCAGAATGCCCTGCTTGACCATCCGCACCATCAAATCCGGTGAGGTGAAACGTCCCACGCCGACAACCGGCTTGCTGGTCAGTTGCTTCACGCCCAGCACATAGGGTTCCTGATAGCCTTCCTCGGCAAAGCGCGAGGTCTGGCTGTCATTGTCCCAGGATGACAAAGTGAGGTCCCAAAGGTCCGGTACTTCGCCAAGATGCGCGATCACCTCCCGCGCCTCGGCGGCGTGGAAACCTTCCTCGCCGATCATCTCATCCATCGATATCCGGCAGGCGACACCAAGAGAGTCTCCGACCGCGTCCTTCACCTCCTCGATCAGCTCCTTCAGCAGCCGGGCCCGGTTTTCCAGGCTGCCGCCATATTCGTCCGTGCGCTGGTTGAACCTGCGAGAGAGAAAGAACATCGGCCCGCCAAAGAGCTTCCCGGCATAAACATAAACAATATCATACCCCGCGCGCTTGGCGCGGCGTGCCGCATCGCGGTGCCATTTGCGCAGGTTCCGAATGTCCTGCTTATCCATCGCGCGGGCCTGCACGGGGTCGTTGAACACCGAGAACACCGGCAAATCTGCCGGGCCCATCGGGATCTCCCGGGAATAAAGGTTGGGCGCGTTCATGCCGTTGTGACAAAGCTGCAACCCGGCCAGAGAGTCGTATCGATGGATCGAGTCCGCCACGCGCGCCAGCATCGGCACATCCTGCTCGCTCCAAACGCGCAGCTCAATGAAAGGGCAGATTTCGGCACTGGGATGGATTTCCGCCTGCTCGGAACACACAACCCCCCAACCGCCTTGCGCTTTCACCGCTCGCATGGTGGCCAAGGCGGAAGGGTCGCGATAGCCCATGCCGTTGCAATGCGGCACCTGAAAGAAACGGTTTTTCGCTACGACCGGCCCGATACGGACGGGATCGAACAAAATGTCGTAACGCGGATCCCGAACCAAAAAAACCTCACTCCGTGCTCTTCTATTACCTAGAGTTTACACTAATCTATCGATGAATTGCATTGAA
>JAKBCD010000242.1 GCA_021808205.1 Pseudomonadota bacterium
GGCGCGGCGGGATGGGTGAGCGATGCCAAAGGCTACCGCTACTCACGGCAAGACCCGCTGAGTGGCCAGCCTTGGCCAGGGATGCCGGATTTGTTCCGGGAAATTGCGGCGCGCTCGGCGGCGGCCTGCGGGTTTGGGGGTTTTGCGCCGGATGTAGCGTTGATCAACCGCTATGAGCCGGGTGCTAAAATGACGCTGCACCAGGATATCGACGAGCAGGATTTTTCAGCGCCCATTGTGTCTGTTTCCTTGGGGTTACCCGCGATTTTTCTGTGGGGAGGGTTGAGCCGGGCAGACAAGCCAGCACGTTTGCCCTTGCACAGCGGGGATGTGCTGGTGTGGGGTGGGGCGGCGCGAAAATTTTTCCACGGCATCGCGCCGGTGCGGCAAGGGACGCACGAGCTGACGGGCGCGGCCCGGCTGAACCTGACATTCAGGCAGGCGCTTTAGAGCATGTTCCGTGGGCCAGTACGAACGGAAAATGCTCTAGGACAGACTAGGTTTTATAATTATCCGGCTTGAGCGCTTCCATGAAACGCCACGCGTTGCCGATTTCTGTGAAGCCAAACTGACGATACAGCTCATGTGCGTCTGAGGTGAGCAGCAGCAGGCGCCGCAGATTTTTCAGATCCTCATGCGCTATCACGGTTTGCATCAGCCATTTGGAGAGGCCTTTGCCCCGATGCGGCTCCAGAATGAAAATATCTGCCAGCAGAGCGAAGGTGGCCTTGTCCGTCACAATTCGGGCGAGGCCGACCTGGCAGTTCTGATGATACACGCCAAAGCATAAGGAATGAACGAGAGATTTTTCAACGACGTGCCGTGGTATTCCTGGTGACCAATAGCTTTCCTTGGTCAGGAAGTTATGGATCACATCCAGGTCAAGCCGGGATGCATCTGTTGAAATCTCATAATCTTCCAAACGGCCGCAGGTTTGCATGGATTTTCTTTCAGCCAAGGCAGGCGCTGTAATGAAAACCGGGGCCTTCCGGCCCCGGGGTGAGTTTTTTATTCCGCCGCCATAAGCGAGGGGCGGCCATAGCCCTTGGGGCGGTAGAACACGATGCCGATGGCCAGCCCGCCGATGCCGACAATATTCACGATCATGTTGTAGGTGGTGATGGCATAAATGCCCAGCCCGATGAGCGCGATGGCGGAGAGGGTTGGGAAGATCACATATTCCACGAAGGTAAACCCGGTGCTCTTGCGGTACACCCAGGCGCAAACCAGCCCGGCAAGGCCATAATAATAGCAAACCTGGATGGCGATGGCGGCCACGGAATCATTCAGGATCGCGGCGATTGATGGCAGGAAGCTGGAAATGACGATCAGGGCCAGCCCGAGGATGAGCAGCAGGTACATGGTGCGCACGGGGGTTATGGTTTTCTCGTGCACCTGGCCGAAATAGCTTGGCAAAGCGTGGTCCCGCCCCATGGCGAACAAGGTACGGGAGAATTGCAGCATCGTGGTTTCCAGCGTGGCGACGGAGGAGAGAATGAGCGCCAGGGCCGCTGCATAGCCGCCTATTTTGCCCAGCCCCGCCGCGATGGCGACGTGGTAGATGAGATTATCCGAAAAGCCTGATGCATCCTTCAGGGAAAACATCATCAGCGCCGCTACGGTGAAGGCGACGAAGGAGGCGATGGTGGCGAAGATTGAAAAAAACCCGCCGCGCCCGGCGAGATTTTGTTCCTGCCCTTTGGTTTCCTCCGCCAGGTTCGACGTTACGTCCCAGCCCCAGTAAAGAAACACGACGCTGAGCGCGGAGGGCGCGAAGCTGCCAGCCGGGTAGTGGAACCCGAACCAGGACCAGGAAAAGGCGGACACCGCGCCATGTGTGCCGCTATGTACGAAGGCGGCGATGGAAATGATGAAGAGAATGCCAAGCTCTATGCTGCTCATCACCACCTGAATTTTGCTGGTGAGTTCGATGCCGGCGATGAGCACCAGCCCGATGGCGACAAACCAGAGCGCGCCGATGCTGGTGGTGAGCCAGACATTTGTGGCAAGCGAAGGGTCGAACAATTGCAGCACGGCGGTGCCCAGCGGCACCGAGCCGGTGACCATGAACACCAACGCCGCGATGAGCAGCGCCCAGCCCGAGAAATAACCGAAAAATCCACCGAAGACGGATTTTGTCCATTCGTAGGCGGCGCCGGCATGGGGCATTCTGTGGGAGAGACCCTTATAAGCCACCGCGATGCCCAGCATCGGCACCGCGAAGATCAGGATCGCGTTGGGTGAAACGCTGCCTGCCGTGGCCAGCAGCCCGGCAATGGCTACCGCGATGGAAAACCCCGGCGCCGAGCCCGCCACGCCCATGATGATGGATTCGAAGAAGGATAGAGAGTCCGCTTTGAGCTTTGTACTCATTATTGTCTCCTCCCCACGTGGGGGTGCTGAGTGTTGCAGAGAAGCCGTTGAAAGTCCCTGGTCTCATTCTTTTGGCGGAAATTGCGCCCGCCTTGCGCGGATTAGCTGGCTTTAGGCTGCTGCTGCGTGATGCAATGGATATTGCCGCCACCCAGCAGAATTTCGCGTGCTGGCAGCATCACGATCTCGCGTTCCGGGAACAGCCTGGCCAGCACGTTACGCGCGGGCTCGTCTGTTTCCACCCCGAAGGCGGGAGCGATGATGGCGCCATTGGCGATGTAAAAATTCACGTAAGACGCGGCCAGACGCTCACCCGCCTTGCGGTTCATGCCGCTGGCGGTTGCATCCACGCCCTCGGCTTCCGCCTGCGTGTAGAACATTGGCGTGGGCATCGGGATACGCTCGATGGTGAGTTCGCGCCCCTTGGCGTCACGCGCGGTTTTCAGCCGCGCTTCGGCATCCCGGCTGACCTGGTAATGCGGATCAGCCGGGTCGTCGCACCATGTGAGCAACACCACGCCTGGCTTCACGAAGCAGGCGAGATTGTCGACATGGCCATCGGTTTCGTCATGCGGCACGCCGTTCTCCAGCCAGATGACATGGGAGGTGCCAAGATAATCCTTCAGCATCCGCTCCATGTCCTGCCGCCGCACATCCGGGTTGCGATTCTCGTTCAGCACGCATTGCTCAACCACCAGCACCGTGCCTTCGCCATCCACATGCAAGGCCCCGCCTTCGATGACGAGCGGGGCGCGGAAACGCTTTGCCCGTTCCATCTCCAGCATCTTGCCGGCGATGGCGTCGTCCTTGTCCCAAGGAAAGTACAAACCGCCCCAGGATTTGAACGGCCAGTCCACGCCTGCAAGTTCACCGTTTTTGCCGAGCAGGAAGGTGCAGGCGATGTCTCGCGCCCAGGCGTCGTTGCTGCTCATCTCCACCACCCGCACTTCGGCGGGCAAAGAGGCACGGGCGTTTTCATATTGCCGGTGGCTGACGAGCATGGTCACCGGCTCGAACCGCGAAATGGCAGTGGCCACCTGCACGAAGGCTTTTTGCGCGGGCTTGGCACCCAGGCGCCAGTTATCCGGCCGTTCTGGCCAGATCATCCAGCAGCCTGCGTGCGGCGCCCATTCAGCCGGCATAGCAAACCCGGCCTCGCGCGGTGTGAGGGCATCTTCCATGCGCGCCTCAGGCATTTTTCAGATAGGCGTCGTATTCCACATCCGAAATCCGCTTACGCAGCTCGCTGATCTCCTGGCGTTTGCAGGCGATGTAGTAACGCTGGAAATCCGTGCCGAAAATATCGCCCATATTGGCGGAGGCGGCAAAGCGGTCCACGGCACCCGACCAGGCGATGGGCAGCTTCGGTGCGGTGGCGCTGCGCACGGTGCCATGGGTTTCCGGCCCAGGGTCAGCTTTGGTTTCCAGCCCCTGCAGCGCGGTGCCAAGCAGCGAAGCAAAGGCGAGGTAGGGGTTGCAGTCTGCCCCCGCGACGCGATGCTCGATGCGCGAGGCGGCGGGGTCGGCGGTGATGACGCGCACGGAGGCCATACGGTTGTCGTGCCCCCAGTCGCCATAGGTGGGGGCGTGCACGCCGGGCGCGAAACGGCGGTAGGAATTGGCGTGCGGGGCTAAAGTCAGCATCGTGTCTGGCATGTTATGAATAATGCCGCCCAGCGCGTGATAAAGCTCAGGTGAAGCGCGTTCTGGCGTGCCAGTGAAAATATTCTTGCCCGCATTGTCGAGGATCGACATATGCACGTGCATTCCAGAGCCCGCCCATTGCCCGTATGGCTTGGCCATGAAGGTGGCGGTGAGCCCGTGCTTGCGCGCCACCTGCTTGATGGTGCGCTTGAACAAGGTGGCGCTG
>JAKBCD010000243.1 GCA_021808205.1 Pseudomonadota bacterium
CCCCGGTATCGGAGAAATAAATCACATCTCCGGGGTCAACTTCTGCCGCCAGCATTCTGGCCGCCACATCCCAGCGCGGTTTGGTCTCCACATGATAATACGGCGCCAGATTCTCAAGCAGCAGCGCTGCAACACCGGCCACCGCCAGGCGCGTCACCAATATATGCCGCCCCTCCAGCAGCGCCGCGGCGCCAACGCCTGCCAGAATAGCAAAGGGCGCGGCACTCCACAGCAAATAGCGCGGTAGCAACACCGACTGGTGCAGCGAGATCAGCAGGAACAGGCACGGTAAAAAGAGAAGCGCAATGCCGAGCACAACCAGCATTGGCGGGCGGCGACGCAGCCTCCATCCGGCAGCGCCCAGCGCCAGCAGCAGCAGGCTGTCGATCATCCAGGCCAAGCCGGGCACCGCGTGGTGGTCCAGGAACCGGTAGGAAACCCAATCCGCCACACGCATGAAGTAGACTGAGCCAAAATTATACCACACACGCGCGGCATCCAGCGGTGGAATCCAGCTCATGCTATATGCAACCGTCTGCGTTTCGAAATGCAGCAACAGCGCATAAAACGGCGCCGTAAGCACCAGTATGGCAAGGTCTGCCAACAGCACGTTGCGCAAAAACCCTCGCCGCGCCTGCATAAAGGGCAGCAGCGCGGCAAAAATCAGGTTTGCGGCCAGCAACCAGGGCAGCCCGTCTCCCAGCACATCCAGCGCTGCCACGGTTCCCAGCACAAAGCACAGCCAGCCTGCCTTTGCCGCCTTAAGCTCCCGCCCCGCGGCGGGCAAATCCTGCGCCAGCAAAGTTACGCCGTATAACGCCACCAGGATCAGCGTCATGACAAGAGTGTAGGACCGCGCCTCCTGCGCAAAAGCGACCACCATGGGCGAAAGGCCCAAAATTAACGCCGCCAGCACCCCCGCCAGCCGCCCCGCAACACGCGCGGCGATCATGAATGCCAGCATTACGGCTATAGCCCCGAATATGGCCGAAGGCAGGCGCAGCCAGAATTGTGGATGCCCCAGATGCGTTAAAGGCGAGAGCATCAAAAAGAAGCTGGGCATATGATGGTTCTGGAAGGAATCCAGCATCAGCGCGCCGGGCTTGAGCGAGGCCCGTTCATAGGTCAGCACCTCGTCCAGCCAGAAAGGCTGGGCGCTGAGATTAAGCAGCCGGGGCAGAAGGGCTAGAACAAAAACACCCAGTGGCCAGGCTAAACCCGCGACACGGGAAGCGCTAGGCCACAGCCCGACTGCCTTGGCTGGAGGATGAGAAAGAGAAGAAATGCTCACGCGCTAACCTGGGTTTGTATTTGCAGTTGCGATTCCGGCACCGCCTCGGGCCGCCAGTCCCGGAAAAACGCGCGGCCGATGGCTCCGGCAAGTTCCTGCAAATGGATCTGCACAACGTCCAGATAATCATGCAAGCCCGTGGCAAGAATATGGCTGAGCGGCTTTTCCAGCACCAGCTCGCGCAGCATCTCCGCGCGTTCAGTGGCCTCGCCTCCGGCAACAAGGCCAAAATGCCGGCGCAGATCATCAAGGTGGGCCTCTATCCGGCGCGCGCAATGCAGCACGGCCCGGGGGCTGGCGGGGTCGCGCAGCAGGAAATGCACCACATCCTCCGCGGAAAATTGCGCGCGGGAGAGGCGCTTGAACGCATGATACCCCGCCGCCGCGCGCAGAATCACATTCCACTGCGTCAGCTCCGCCACACGCTTCTCCTCCCGGCCGGGGGGTAGAATGGCGGTGTATTTAATATCCAACATGCGCGTGGTCTGGTCAGCACGCTCGATCAATCTGCCAATTTCGTAGAAATACCAGCCCTGATCACGGTAGAGCGTGCCCTGCGTGATGCCGGTATGAGCCTGCACACCCTCTTTTATTTTGGTGCACAGGCGCGAAAGCGCATCACCCTCCAGATCCTCCGGCGTGATCTGGCTGACAAAGCGGTGAAACATATTCAGCTGCCGCCACATCTCCGTGCTCATTAAGGGCCGCAGCGTGCGCGCATTGGTCCGCGCCCCTTCAAGGCTGCCCGGTACGGAGGTGGGGTTGCCTTTATCCAGCAGATAAAAGCGCTTCACATGGGTGGCCTCAAACGAAAACCCGCGCTCATGGAAGGTTTTCTCGTCGGCATTGATGCGGATTAGCCCCTGCCAAGCTTCGGCCTCGAAGCCGGGGCTCTCAAAACTCTGAGTCACATCGATCAGGCGGGCCAAGTTCTCCACCCGCTCCAGATATCGCGCCATCCAGAACAGCCCCTCGGCGTCACGGGCCAGCAACCCCGGGTCCCGGATCATGCCGCGCCTCCTTCGCTGAAATCCTTGGCCAGCACCCATGTATCCTTCGAGCCGCCGCCCTGGCTGGAATTCACGATCAGCGAGCCGCGCTTCATGGCCACGCGAGAAAGCCCGCCGGGCAGCACCCAGCTTTCCTTGCCGGTGACGATGAAAGGCCGCAGGTCCAGATGGCGCGGGCCAATGCCCTCTTCTGCCAGGGTGGGCCCGACGGAAAGCCCGATCATCGGCTGACTGATCCAGTTATCCGGGTTGGCCAAAATGGTCTCGCGCACGGTTTCCAGCTCCTCCTTCGAGGCGCGGGGACCAATGGTGATGCCGTAACCGCCGCTCTCGCCCACCGGCTTGGTCACCAGCTTGTCGAGATTCTCCAGCGTATATTTCAACCCCTCCGCCTCTCGGCAGATATGGGTATCAACGTTCTGGATCAGCGGCTCCTCGCCGAGATAATATTTGATGATGCGCGGCATATAGGCATAGACCGCCTTATCATCGGCCACACCCGTGCCCACCGCGTTGGCAATGGCGACATTACCCTTCTTCCAGGCACGGATGAGCCCCGGCACGCCCAACATGGAGTCCGGCCGGAACACTTCCGGGTCCAGAAAATCGTCGTTCAGGCGGCGGTAAATGGTGTGTACCGGCTTCAGGCCGTTGGTCGTGCGCATATAGACACGGTCATTTTCCACCACCAGGTCCGCCCCCACCACCAGCGGCACGCCCATCTCGCGCGCCAGGAACACATGCTCAAAATAGGCGGAATTATAGATGCCGGGGGAAAGCAGCACGACCTGTGGATCATCCAGCCCGCCGGGTGCGACCTCGGCCATGGCAGCGCGCAGCCGGCGGCCGTAATCATCCACGGGTTTAAGTTTGATGCCCGCCATCAGATCCGGGAAGGTACGCAGCATCAAATGCCGGTTCTCGATGACATAGGACACGCCGGACGGCGTGCGGGCGTTATCCTCCAGCACCCTGAAGCCGCCGTGCTCGTCGCGGATGATGTCGATGCCGCAAACATGCACGTAAGTGCCGTGGGGCACCGGGAAATCCTTCATCTCTGGCCGATAATTGGCATTGCCGTAAACCAGTTCGGCGGGGATGATCCCGTCCTTCACCACCTGACCCTTGCCATAAATATCACCCAGGAACAGGTTCAGCGCCTTCACCCGCTGCACGCAGGCGCGCTCCATCAAATCCCATTCAGGGGCTGTTAAGATACGGGGAATACAGTCAAACGGCAGAATGCGGTCTATGGCTGTGGCGTCGGAATAAACCGTGAAGGTAACCCCGAGGTCGATGAGATCGGTTTCCGCCGCCGAAGCCCGGGCCCGCAGGGCTTCCAGCCCTATCCCCAGCAGCCGCTCTACCAGTTGCTGCGGCACGTGACCCGCACCCTGGCGTGGCGTGGTCAACTCACAGAAAAACTGGCCGGGGTCATATTCGGAACAAAACTGGCTAAATACCTCGTTCAAACCAAAGCCTCCGGCGCGCGCGGGACAGAGAGACGTACAAGGACGCGACGCAAGATAAATCTGCCGTCAAAACGTCCATGTCCGCAAGATGCTCTGCTAGCGCGCGATAATCCATGGAATTCGTCGAAGTTTGTTATGCAAGCACCAGACCAAAATCCACCCTGAGCCTTGTGCGCCACTACCGGGTTGGGAAGAAATGTGTACTTCTTTTTACGCGCTGGTAGGCACTTTCGAAGCACTCTGGTACGTCTTCATGAATGCAGCTTATGACCCCCTGCGATGAAACCACGGACCGCCAAGGCCGGACACTCCGGCCCTGGGTGCCGATTCTGGGAGCCATACGCGAGATTGGCAATGATGAGTTGGGCCGCCGCGCCGCCGCGTTGAACCGGCAAATGGGCCTTGCCGCCCCACTCGGCGCACCACCTACGCGCGTTTATGACCCGTTGCCCGCACTGCTC
>JAKBCD010000244.1 GCA_021808205.1 Pseudomonadota bacterium
AAGCTGAGCTTGCGCAAACCGGCCAGCAGGACCCCGCCTATGCCTTCCCGTCCACGAGCGTGCATATCGGCACCATCCACGGCGGCAGCGTGCTGAACATCGTCCCCGAATTTTGTGAAATGGAATTCGAAATCCGTAACGTGACGGGCGACGAACCCAGCACCCTTGTGGAATGGCTGCGCGGACGGGCGGCAGAGATCATTTCACGCCATAGCAAGGGGCGTATCGAAATCGAGATCACCAATGAATATCCAGGGCTGAACACGAAACAAGATAGCGCCTTCGCACGCAAGCTGCTGCAGGCCGCCGGCTCTCAACCCGGCAAGATCAGCTTTGGCACCGAGGGCGGGCTGT
The DNA here is from genome assembly GCA_021808205.1 of Pseudomonadota bacterium. The sequence goes on from JAKBCD010000244.1 coordinate 355, forward strand.
TCCACGAAACGCTGCATCTGCCAGTGGTGGTCTGTGGGCCGGGCAGCATCGACCGCGCGCACAAACCGGATGAATATGTAACGCAGGATGAGCTAGACACTTGCGATGCGTTTCTCGACCGCGTGATCGCCGGGCTGTCGGTTTGAAGCGGAATTTCTTTTGACTTTTTGGTCTAGCGCGTTCCCGGGAGTGGTTTGTTGAACAGCAGCTCGCGGCATAGCTCAATGAAGGCTTCCGCGGTCGGTGTGCGGCGCAACCCCTTCAGCGTGGCGATTCCGTAAACCAGCGGTCGCAACTTGTCCTCAAGCGCCAAATAAGAGAGCTTGTGTCCATCCAATGTAGTGAGATTTTTCGGCTGTGCGTTCGCCAGCCCAAAACCTTCGCCGCGTGCCACCAGGCTACGGATGATATCGATATAAGCATAGCGCCCGACAATATGCGGCGTGATGCCTGCCTCACGGAACAGGGATAAAAAATAATCCCGGCTCATCGGCAAATCCAGCAACAGGAAATCTTCGTTCTTGAATTCCTTCAAACTCACCGAGCGTCTGCGTGCAAAGGGATGCGACGCGCCGACAAAAGCATAAGGCGAAAGCGGCGCCATCGGTGTGAAATCGAAATCGGCGGGAATATTCATGTCATAGGTCAGCAGCAGGGCGATGCGACCATGGCGAAGGGTCTCGAACAGCTCGGCTTGGTTGCCCGCCACGGCGTTCACCTTGGCGGCCTCATAACGCTTTCGAAATACCGAAAGCAGTTCAGGGATGGCCAGCGGAAATAATGTGGAAAGGCACCCCACTTCCAGCGGGCCGCCAACCTTCGTGGAGATGATGGAGGCGGCACTTTGCACCTCCTCAGCCTGCAGCAGCAGCGCCTTGGCCTCGCGCAAAAACCGCTGTCCCTCGGCGGTGAGCGAAAGCCCCTGCGCGTGGTGACGGATGAAAAGCTGGATGCCAAACTCCTCCTCCAGCGCCGTGATGGCCGAGGAGATTGATGGTTGGGATATGTTCACCTTATCGGAAGCCTGGGTAATACTGCCCGTCTCCGCTGTAGCCACGAAGTAGCTTATCTGTTTCAGCGTAAATCTCATCGCCCCCGCCGTTCAGAAAATTAAAATCAATGTATCAGAAGATTATGATTTACAAAAGCAAGATCGGTGCGAAACCAAGCCTGAACCGCAAAGGATCCACGCATGACCTTCTCCCTCGCCGCGCGCTGCCCGCGCAGCTCCCAGCTTGCCGTGGCTGTTACCTCCTCCTCCCCTGCTGTCGCCGCGCGCTGCGCCTATGCGCGCGCCGGGATAGGGGCTGCCACTACCCAGAACGTGACGGACCCGCGCTTAGGCCCACAACTTCTGGATGCTCTGGCCGCCGGAATGAGTGCTGAGGAGGCACTGACCAAGGTAGCGGGTAGCGCCAGCTTTGCTGAATATCGCCAACTCACCGTGATCGACGCGCAAGGCCGTATTTGTGTTCATTCCGGCACAAAAACGCTTGGCTTGTTCGGTTCGGCGGCAGCAGAAAATGCGGTTTCCGCCGGTAATCTGCTGGCCAATACCAATGTGCCGCAGGCAGTGGTGCAGGCATTCGCGGCAACCGATCCGCAGGCGGAACTTGGCGCACGGGTCATCGCGGCAATGCAGGCGGGGCTGGCGGCGGGTGGTGAAGCCGGGCCGATCAAATCCGCCGGGCTGATCGTGGTGGACAAGCAAGTCTGGCCGATCGCAGATTTACGCGTGGACTGGCATGACGACCCACTGACCGAACTCGCCCAGCTTTGGAATATCTGGCAACCGCAAATGTATGATTACGTGACCAGGGCGCTAAACCCCGAAGCCGCACCATCCTATGGCGTCCCGGGCGATGAGTAACGGTTTTGCGAGAGCAATATGCATTTAGATTGACGTGGCGGCGTCAAGATAAATGCATGAAATTGCTCGCTCAAACATAAAACTAGAGCGTTCAGCCAAAAGCTGAACGCTCTAGTCGAGATAATCCTGGTTCAAACTCCGGCGCATCTCCGCGAAAAACGCCTCTCCGAATTCTGGTTCACTCTCCCAGGATCGCGCGGTTTGTTCCGCCATTTTATCTTGCAACACATTGAGTTTCCGACGGGTGCCGTAAGCCAGCATCAAGGTACGCGCCGCGCGTTCGAAATGATAAAACGCATCGAATGCCTCCGCGGCACTCTCGCCAATGCTGAGCAACCCATGATTACCCATCATCAATATTTTCTTCTTGCCAAGTATTTTGGCCAGCCTTTCGCCCTCGGTACGGTTATCGGCCATGCCGGCATAGGCACTATCGATGGCAACACGCTTGAAAAAACGAGCACTGGTTTGGTCCACGGGGTAAAGTATTGGGTCCCTCAGGCATGAAAGCGCGGTGGCATAAATGGGATGCAGGTGCACCACGCAACGCGCCTGCGGCACTAACCGGTGGATAGCGCCGTGAATGGCCCAGGCCGTGCTGTCGATATCCTCCGGTAGATCGCTGGCATTGCAGTCCAGCAGTGCCAACTCGGAAGCCTTCAGCGTGGCAAAATCCCGCCAGCGGCGGTTGATCAGAAATTGCGTGCCGTCATCTGAAACCGCGAGCGAGATATGGTTTGCCGTTGCCTCCTGCCACCCGAATTTGGCAGCGAGGCGGCAGAGGGCTGCAAGGTCACCGCGTAGTTTCGCTTCGCACTCACCGCGTAATTTCGCTTCACTCATGGAAATTCCGCGATCACGTCGATCTCAACCAGCCATTCCGGCCTGGCGAGGGCCACAATAACGAGGCCCGTGAACACCGGATACACGCCCTTCAGCCAACGCCCGGCAACGCGGTAAACGGCTTCGCGGTGACGGATATCGGTGACATAGACCGTAACTTTGCAGATATGCTCCAGCGTGGCGCCACATTCGCGCAGCAGCAGGTCGATATTCTGCATCACCTTCTCGGCCTGCCCCGCCGGGTCGCCCACCGCCACATTCTCGCGTGTGTCCAGGTCCTGCGGCACTTGGCCGCGCAGGTAGATCATCTTGCCAGTCACCACCGCTTGGCAGAGATCATTGTCGAGATTCTGCTCAGGGTAGGTGTCTTTGGTATTGAATGGGCGAATGCGCTTGTGAATCATCTCATACTCCGCTGCGGGCTGGAACAGCCTGGCATGACTATAAGCTTACAGCCTATATTTAACAAAATTGATACTGCATAGCTTTTAGATAATATTATCCAAACCAGACGGTCGCTCATAGAGACGGCAGATTCAGCTTGAACTCCCGCGCGCAATCCCGGGCGATCTCATAGCCCGCATCAGCATGGCGCATCACGCCAGTGGCGGGGTCGTTCCAGAGCACCCGCCCCAGCCTTGCGGCAGCTTCCGGCGTGCCATCGGCGCAGATGACCATGCCCGAATGCTGCGAGAAGCCCATGCCGACACCACCGCCATGATGCAGCGAGACCCAGGTGGCTCCGGAGGCACAGTTGAGCAATGCGTTCAGCAACGGCCAGTCGGAGACCGCATCGGAGCCATCCAGCATCGCCTCGGTCTCGCGGTTGGGTGAGGCGACAGAGCCGGAATCCAGATGGTCCCTTCCGATGACAACAGGCGCTGAAAGCTCGCCCTTGGCCACCATCTCGTTGAACGCCAGCCCCAGCCGATGGCGGTCCCCCAACCCCACCCAGCAGATGCGCGCGGGCAGGCCCTGGAAGGAGATGCGCTCGCGCGCCATGTCCATCCAGTGATGCAGATGCTTGTGGTCCGGCAGCAGCTCCTTCACCTTGGCGTCGGTCTTGTAGATATCCTCCGGGTCGCCTGAGAGTGCCGCCCAGCGGAACGGTCCGATGCCCCGGCAGAAAAGCGGGCGGATATAAGCCGGCACGAAGCCGGGAAAATC
>JAKBCD010000245.1 GCA_021808205.1 Pseudomonadota bacterium
GATGCTGTGCTGGGTGAGACCCTTGCGGAACACCTCCGGCCGCACCTCCCACAGCTCCTTGATTCCGATGCCATATGTCTGCGGGTCCACACCTTCGCGAAGATTGAAGGTTTTTTCCAGCTGTTTGGTCAGCGAGCCACGGCAGCCCTCACCGAAAATGGTGTAGGTCGCGCGCAGCTCCATGCCGCGGGCGTAATTATCGGTAGGCTCACCATCCTTGCCGATACCCATATCCCCGGTGGCCACGCCCACCACGCGGCCATTTTCGATCAGCGTCTCGGCGGCGGCGAAACCGGGATAGATCTCCACCCCCAGCTCTTCCGCCTGTTGGCCCAGCCAGCGCACCACATTGCCGAGTGAGACAATGTAGTTGCCAGCATTATGCATCTGCGGCGGGGTCGGCAGTTTGCGCGCCCCGGTGGGTGACAGCATCAAAAATTCATCCGCCGTTACCGCGGTGGCGAGGGGAATTAGGCCGGGGTCAGCATCCGGGATCAGCTCCCGCAGCGCCCGTGGCTCCAGTACCGCGCCGGAGAGGATATGCGCACCGACCTCGGAGCCTTTCTCGACCACGCAGACGGAAAGCTCTGGGTCTAGTTGTTTCAGCCGGATGGCCGCCGAAAGCCCGCCGGGCCCGGCGCCGACAACCACCACATCGAATTCCATCGCCTCACGCGGCTGCGCCTCGTCCGACATTTCTGGCCCCTCGTTATGATCTTGCCTGCCGGTCTAATGACAAATCCAGTGTTACGTAAAGGGCTGGCCGTGCCGGGTGAGCCAAGATAGTAATTCAGGCATGGAATTGCTGGACGCGCTAAAGCTGCAATACGATTGGGGGGCGGATGAGGCGCTACTGGACGCGCCCCAGGACCGCCGCCACGCCCAGCCGCCAGCTCCACTGACTTTTCAAAAGTCTTTACCGGCGACCACGCGTCGGCCAGCACCCTCAGCACTTGCCGGGCCGGAAGCAGCCGCACGCATTGCCGCTGCCTGCATGAGCCTGGACGAGCTGGAAGCCGCGATGCGCGATTTTTCCGGCTGCGCCCTGCGCGATACCGCCACCCAGCTGGTTTTCGCCGATGGCGCGGCGGATGCGCAGCTGGTGATTATCGGCGAGGCGCCGGGCGGCGAGGAAGACCGGCTCGGCAAGCCATTTATTGGCCCCGCCGGCCATTTACTAGATAAAATGCTGGCCTCTATCGGGCTGGACCGCACAAAAGTCAGAATTATCAATGCGGTGCCATGGCGCCCCCCTGGCAACCGCACGCCCACAGAGGCCGAAATTGGCCTGTGCCTGCCCTTTTTACACCGGCAGATTGCGTTGGTTTCCCCGCAGGGGCTGCTCACCCTCGGCGCCGTGGCGGCCAAGGCACTCTTGGGAGGCGAAGCGCAAAACGGCATCCGGCGGGTGCGCGGGCGGTGGCAGCAAGTGCGAATCGAAGGCTTGCCAACCGCCCTGCCAGCCCTTCCCAGCTATCATCCGGCCTATCTGCTGCGCACCCCACTCGCCAAACGCGAATCCTGGCAGGATATGCTGCAGTTGCGTGCCTGGTTGGAAACGCAAACCTGATTAACCAAATTTTCATAGCTTTAACTTAGTTTCCTCCTGGAATCCCTTGCCGAACTATGGCAAAAATATGTCGCCTGCCACGACCGTCTCGTGAATAGAGACGTGTGTCGCGTATGAGGCTTGCGTCATCGTTGAGACATGTGTAGGTCAGCGTCATGCGAGGAGCCCTAAAACCGCTCTCCCGCCTTGACGTGACGCGAACGGTATTTGCCGCCATGTCCGTTTTCGCTGCAAGCTGCATTTTTTCTGTGCAGGCTGAAGCGAGGCCCCTCGATGGGGGACAAGGACCGGGAACGACAACGCCCCCCACACAGCCGGCTGACGGCACCAACGGGGAATCTGTAGCTTATGCCGTGCCACGCAACGCTCCCTCGGGCAATGTGGAGGTGGTGCTGCCGCAGCCGCTGGCACCCAGCGACGTGGCATTCTACCAGCGTGCCTTGCAATTGCAGCAGCGCGGCGATTTTGCCGCCGCCGATAAAATGCTGGCGCGGGTTTCTGATACGAGCCTGGTCGGCGTGGTTCTGGCCGAACGCTATCTTGGCCCCAATTACATCACTAAACCCGCCGAGCTGACCGCCTGGTGGGCTAAATATTCTGGCGAGCCGGAGGCCCCCGCCATTTATAAGCTGATGGGCCACAAACTGCCGCGCGCTGCCATGCCTGCGGCGCCCACGCTCGATTTGCTGCCTGAAGAAACGCTAAGCGCCCGCGGCGCGGCGCGGCCTTGTGAAGCGCCGGACAGTGCCACTTGGCGGCGCGAGTTCGTGGCAGGGTTGAGTGAGTGGAAGAAGAACGATCTTACCTTAGCGGCCGATGACTTCCGCGAGGGTGCACAGATGCACGGCATCTCGGATGACGACCGCGCTGCCAGCGCCTTCTGGGCCGCCCGCGCGGCCTTGCGTCTGCAAGAACCGGATCAATATCTTGATTGGCTGCACCAGGCTTCCTGGGCAGGGGATACATTCTACGGCATGCTGGCCAGCCGCCTGCTTGGGCAGGGCTTCGGCCCCTCCAGCTTCCCCACGACATTGACAGAAGCGGATGTCACCGCGGTTGATTCCCTGCCGGATGGGCATCTTGCTTTCGAGATGCTCCAGGTGGGGCTGACCAGCCAGGCGGAGACAGCGCTGCGCGCCCTGTGGCCACAAATGCAATCATCCCCAGGCCTGGGCTCCGCCGTTATGACTGTGGCCGCCCGCGCCGGGCTGGTGAATGTGACCATCGCCATCGCCAGCACCTTGCCGCGCCCGGTGGATGAGATCGCCGGCGCCAGGCTGCCCTTACCCGCCATGCACCCGCAAGGCGGTTTCAGCGTGGACCCGGCGCTGCTGTACGCGCTGGCCCGCACCGAATCCGGCTTCGATGCCAATGCGACCTCACGCGTCGGCGCGCGCGGGCTGATGCAGTTGATGCCCCAAACCGCTGCCACCATGCGCCGGATGGAAGGCGTGACCGGCTCGATCGACGACCCTTCCGCCAATCTGGCGCTTGGCCAAGCTTATCTGAAATACCTTGGCCAGCAACCTGACATTAGGGATAATCTGCTCGCCATACTGGCCAGCTACAATGCCGGACCCGGGGCGGCCTATGCCTGGTACAATGCAATCCGGGATGACTCAGATCCGCTGCTGTTCATCGAAACGATCCCGAACAATGAAACCCGGCGGTTTGTGCATCAGGTGCTGGCCGATAGCTGGCTCTACGCCGAGGAAATCGGCCTGAAGCCACGCAGCCTCGATACGCTGGCGCAGGGCAACTTCCCCCGCTTGCACGACTTCAATGCCGCCCCTGTCGAAACGGCGGACGCGCAGTGAGCCGCATCGACGAAAGCCGCCTTTTCATCCCCGTGCGCATTGCCCTCGCCACGATTTCTGATACGCGCACAGAAGCGAACGACACCTCGGGCGATGCCTTGGCGGCTCGCGTAACCGACGCCGGGCATGTGCTGGCGGGGCGGGCCATCATTCGTGACGATGCAGACCTGATCGAGGCGCAACTGCGCAATTGGGTCGCGGACCCCCAAGTGGATGTGGTGATCACCACTGGCGGCACTGGTGTTACGGGGCGGGATGTTACCCCTGAAGCGTTCCACCGCGTGGCCGAGAAGATTATCGAGGGTTTCGGCGAGCTGTTCCGGATGCTGAGTTACGCCAAGATCGGCACATCCACCATGCAGTCCCGCGCTCTGGGCGGGGTCGCCAACGGCACCTATCTCTTCGCTTTGCCGGGCTCCACCGGCGCGGTGAAAGATGGCTGGGATGATATTCTGCGCTTCCAACTGGATTCACGCCACCGGCCCTGCAATCTGGTGGAGTTGATGCCCCGACTGAAGGAGCATTTTTAAGGAAAGACTGAGAAGCCGCCCTGAGCGGCTTTCTTTTTAGTATTTTTGTTCTGTTTTTGTTCTTGACTTTCGGTCGTGAAATGATCTTAATCAATTAAGAACGGAGCATGAACAAAATGTCTGTTTCCCGCGTGCGAGTCAAGAATGTTGACACTCCTGGCGTCCTCAAGGGGCGTGGAACAGCACTGAACCCGGCCAACCGGTTTGAGGCCGCACGGCTGGAAGCCTTCGACGACGGCTGGGACCGCCAAGCCGAGGCTGACAAGCTGCAAACCATCCTGATCCGCGATGCCACACGCAGCGTCATCACCCGCAA
>JAKBCD010000246.1 GCA_021808205.1 Pseudomonadota bacterium
CGAGTTTCGGCGGCCCGGTGGCGCATCTGGGCTATTTCCGCCGGGAATTCGTGCTCAACCGGCAATGGCTGAGCGAGGAGGCGTATTCGGATCTCGTCGGGCTGTGCCAGTTCCTGCCCGGCCCGGCTAGCAGCCAAGTGGGGTTTTCCATCGGACTGATGCGCGCGGGTTTTCGGGGAGCGCTTGCCGCCTGGGCCGGGTTCACCTTGCCCTCCGCCGTGCTGCTGGTGCTGTTCGCATTCTGGGCGGGGGCCCTCACCGGCACGGCCGGGCAGGGGCTGCTGCACGGGCTGAAACTGGTGGCGGTGGCGATTGTGGCGCAGGCGGTCTGGGGCATGGCGCGCAGCCTCTGCCCGGACAAACCCCGCGCCGCCATCGCCATCGCGGCGGCTTCGATTATCCTGTTCACCGGTGCGCCGCTGGCGCAGATCGCGGTGATCGCGCTGGGCGCGCTGGCTGGGCTGTGGCTCCGCCGCGATGCCCCGGCCCCGGCCTTCAGCCATGTGACTTTGCCGGTGTCGCGCCGGGTGGGGGCGCTGGCGCTGGCGGCGTTCTGCTTGCTGCTGTTTGGCCTGCCGCTGCTGCGCGCTGCCACCGGCGCTCCCGGCCTGGCGCTGTTCAATGCTTTCTACCGCTCCGGCGCGCTGGTGTTCGGCGGTGGCCATGTGGTGTTGCCGCTGCTGCGCGGCGCCTTCGTCAACGCCGGATGGGTGAGTGACAACAGCTTCCTCGCCGGGTACGGCGCGGCGCAGGCGATGCCCGGCCCGCTTTTCACCTTCGCCGCCTATCTCGGCGCGGTGGCTCGCCCCTCACCGCATGGCGTGGAGGGGGCGGCGCTAGGGTTGGCGGGAATATTCTTGCCCGGCCTTCTCATTCTCATCGGCGCGCTGCCCTTCTGGCATGGCTTGCGTACCCGCGCCAGGGCGCAGGCGGCAATGCGCGGGGTTAACGCCGCCGTGGTCGGGCTGCTGGGGGCAGCATTCTACAATCCAGTCTGGACAAGTGCGGTGAAGACCCCGGGTGATTTCGGCGTCGCTTTGTTTGGCTTTATATTGCTGACGGTTTGGAAAGCGCCGCCGCTTGTGGTGGTGGTGGTGAGTGCCGCAGGCGGGGTGATGCTGGCTTTTTTCTAGAGCCGGATGATTTTAGATCGAATCACGACGTGATCCGATCTAAAATCATCCAGCTCTAAAACACAATGAGATAGAGGGCGATTCAGACTTTAGCTTAATTATAAGAACGAGAGCGTGTGAATAAAGCCGCCGCTGCTGCGCCACAGCATGTACAGCGCCACCAGGAACACGAGGCCCGCGAACACCATCGTCAACAGCCCGCGCTCCGCCGCCAGCCGCCGGGCGCTGATCGCCCCGGCCACACCGCCGACAATGCCGCCCATGATGAACACCGCCGCCAGCCCCCAATCCACCAGGCCGGAAAGGGCGTAGTTCAGCGCCGTGGTCAGCCCGAACGCCGCCACTGCCACCAGCGAGGTGCCGACGGCATTGAGCATCGGCATGCGGGTGGAGGCCATGAGGCCGGGCACGATGAGAAACCCGCCGCCAATGCCGAAAAACCCGGAGAAGATGCCCGTACCCAAGCCAAAGCCCAGCACTTTCCCGGCATTCTCACGGCTGCATTGCGCGCCCGCCACCCCTTCATCATGGCGCTTGCGGACCATGAGGATGGCGATGCCGATCATCAGCAGCGCAAACAGGAACAACAGTTTCTTGCCGTCTACCGCCTTGCCCAGTGTTGACCCCGCGAAGGCCCCGGCAATGCCCGCCGCCGCGTAAAGCCCGCCACAGCGCCATTTCACCGTATGCGCCCGGGCATGGTGGGCAAGCCCGCTCAGCGCATTGGCGGCCACCGCCAGCGCGCTGGTGCCGATGGCGACATGCGCGTTGGGCACGCCCACCAGATAAACCATCAGCGGCACCGCCAGGATGGAGCCGCCACCGCCGACCAACCCGAGCGTGAAGCCCACGAGCCCGCCGCTGCCCGCCCCCAGCAGATATTGCAGGGTGTCCAGGGTCATCTCAGGCTTTCTCTCGTGCCAGCGGTTTTGGCTCGGCCAGCCACTCCCGGCCCTTCAGCATGCCGTGCCAATAGATCGAAGGCAGCAGGCGGTCTTTTAAAAACCACGCGGTACGGGTGGGTTTGGTGCCGTCCAGCAGCCAGGTCGGGAAGGTGGGCATCAGCTTGCCGCCATAGCCAAATTCAGCGAGCACGATGCGCCCGTGCTCCACCGTGAGCGGGCAACTGCCATAGCCGGTATAGGCAGCCGTGGGCGTTTTGCCGTCCAATTGCGCCAGCGCGTTCACCGCCACCACCGGGGCTTGCTGGCGCGCAGCGGCGGCGGTTTTGGCGTTGGTGGCGCAGCAGGCATCGCCCAGCGCGAACACGTTGGGATAGGTGGGGTTTTGCAGCGTGGCTTCATCCACCGCCGCGAAGCCGCTGGCAGCGGCAAGCGGGCTGGTCCGCACGCAATCCGGCGCCACTTGCGGCGGCACTGCGTGCAGCATGTCGAAGCCGCGCTCGATGACCTCGGGGCCGTTAGCGCCCTTGCGCTCGAAGCTCGCCACGCGGGTGTTACCATCCACCTTCACCAGCTTGGTTTCGAAATTGAGCTGGATGTTATAGAGCTCGATATATTCCATCAGCGCCGGCACATAGGCGGCCACACCGAACAGCACCGTCGCGGCGAGGTCGAACTCAACTGCAATATTCTTGAGATTTCCGGCCCGAAGCCAGCGGTCGCAGGCTAAATACATCGCCTTCTGCGGCGCCCCCGCGCATTTGATCGGCATGGGCGCCTGGGTGAAGATCGCCCGGCCAGATTTCAGTTCGGCGGCCAGTTTGTTGGTGTAGGGGGCAAGGTCGAACCGGTAATTGGAGGTTACGCCATTCCGGCCCAGCGCCTCGGCCAAACCAGGGATCGCCTCCCACGCCAGACGGATGCCCGTAGCGATGACCAGCACGCGGTAGGAGACATCGCTGCCATCGGCCAGGATCACGCGGTTTTCCGCCGGGGCAAACCCGGCGGCGGCGGTTTTGAGCCATTGTACGCCAGCGGGCATCACCTGGGACATCGGTCGGCAAGTGTCCTGCGGCGGAAACACGCCAGCGCCCACAAGCGTCCAGCCCGGCTGGTAATAATGCACATCGGCCGGCTCGATGATGGCGATCTCCAGCCCTGCGCGGCGCTTGAGCAGGCTGGCGGCGGTGGAAATGCCAGCCGCCCCGCCGCCCACGATCACCACATCATAAGTTTTCGTGGCGAGGCTCGCTGCTGGGGCGCGCAGCGCCTGCGCCGCGTTCCACAGCGCCACGCCGCGCAGGCCCGAGCGGCAATAAGCCAGTATCGGGCCGGGCAGGCTGGTCAGGGCCTCGGCCATTTTCTGCGCATCGGCGGCGCTGATATCCTGGCTGGTTACCGGCACATGGGCAAAGCCGAGCCCGGCACGCTCGGCCGCCGCACGCATCTCGGCGGCGCTGGGTTGGCCCTCTTCCTCGGCATCCGGCCGGGCGCAGATAATGGCGCGGAAGCCATGATCCGCGATGGCCAGAAGCTCCACCGGCTTGACCTGCGGTGCCGCCGAGAAACCCGTTGTAATCTGCTGGAAATTCATCCTATCCGCCTTTCGGTGCCCTGTGGGGTTTGGTGCCGTTGACGGGTGCGCGACGGCTGGTGGTAAGCTTGAACGCGGGCATGCCGGCCCGCATGGCGAGCATGAAGATGGCCGCGTTGCGCGGGGCGAGGGCCAGATCCGCGATGTCTGTGCCGGAGCAAAGCCTGGCCATACCCCCAGCCGATACCAAACAGCACCCCCCAGCGGGTGGAATATCCAGGCTGGCGGCATCAAACCGCATTCAGCGGGATTTTGAGATAGCGGATCCCGTTTTCCTCTGGCGGGGGCAGATACCCGCCGCGCATATTCACCTGCACCGAGGACAGAATCAGCCGCGGCATGGCAAGCGTGGCGTCCCGTGCTTCGCGCATCGCCACGAATTCGTCCTCCGTTACGCCGTCATGCACATGCACATTGCCCGCCCGTTCGGCGCCGATGGTGGTTTCCCAGGCATAGCTGTCGCGCGACGGGGCCTTGTAGTCATGGCAAAGGAAGACCCGCGTGGCCGCCGGCAGGCAGAGCAGGCGGCGGATGGAGCGGAAAAGCTGGCGCGCATCGCCGCCCGGAAAATCAGCCCGAGCGGT
>JAKBCD010000247.1 GCA_021808205.1 Pseudomonadota bacterium
AGCCCAGCAGGCTCTGGCAGTTGTTATCCAGCTCCTGCTGGACTTCCTCCGGCGTCCAGCTCACGCCCTGGACCAGCGGCACGGTGAGAAGGTCAGACAGCTTGGCGGCAGGGCGGTTCTTCAGCTCGTTCTGCCGGGCAAACACGTCCACCTGATGGTAATGCAGCGCGTGCAGCGTGGCGGCCGTAGGGCTGGGTACCCAGGCGGTGTTGGCGCCGGCCTTGGGGTGGGCAAGTTTCTGCGCCAGCATCGCCGCCATCTGGTCTGGCGCCGTCCACATGCCCTTGCCAATCTGCGCCCTACCTTGCAGCCCGCATTCCAGCCCAAAATCCACGTTCCGGTCCTCGTAGGATTTGATCCAGGGCTGCGTTCTGATGTCGTTCTTGCGCAGGAAAACGCCCGCCTCCATGGAGGTGTGGATTTCGTCGCCAGTGCGGTCCAGAAAGCCGGTGTTGATGAACACCACACGGGATTTGGCCGCATGGATACAGGCTTTTAAATTCACGCTGGTGCGGCGCTCTTCGTCCATGATGCCCATTTTCAGCGTATTGGCGGAAAGGTTCAGAAGTTCCTCCACCGCGCCGAACAGGGCGGCCGCGTTCGCTACCTCCTCCGGCCCATGCAGCTTGGGTTTGACGATATAGACCGAACCCTTGCGGGAGTTACGGCGGGCTTTCATGTCATGCAGCGCGATGAGCGAGGTGAGCACGGCATCGATCACCGCCTCCGGCACTTGCGCGCCGTCCTGGGTGATGATGTCTGTGAGCATATGATCACCGACATTGCGGACCAGCAGCAAAGAGCACCCTGGTAGGCGGAAAGGCGACCCATCCGGCGCGGTATAGTCACGGGCCGGGTTCAGCGTGCGCTCGAAGCTTTTACCGTTTTTGTCTACCGAAGCGGAAAGCGTGCCCTGCATCAGCCCCAGCCAGTTGCGGTAGATCACCAGCTTGTCCTGCGCATCCACCGCGGCCACGGAATCCTCGGCATCCATGATGGTGGTGATGGCGGACTCCAGGATGATGTCCGCGATATGCGCCGTGTCGTGCCGGCCGATGGGGTGGGCCGCGTCGATGACGATTTCGGCGTGCAGATTGTGGTTTTTCAGCAGCACGGCGCTGGGGCTGGCCGCCGCACCCTTATAGCCCGCGAATTGCGCGGGATTTTTCAAACCCGTATCGCCGGAGGGCATTAACGCCACCAGGCGGCCAGCCTCAACCGCATAGCCCAGGGCATCGGCATGGCTGGCGTCATCCAGCGGAAAATGCGCGTCCAGAACGGCGCGGGCGCGGGCGATCACCGCATCGGCGCGCACCGGGTTGAAGCTGCCTCCACGTGCGGCGCCATCGGTTTCCGGCACGGCATCTGTGCCGTAGAGCGCGTCGTACAGACTGCCCCAGCGGGCATTGGCGGCGTTCAGCGCGTAGCGGGCGTTGGTAAGCGGCACCACCAGCTGCGGGCCAGGAATAAGGGCGAGCTCGTCGTCCACATTGGTGGTATCAACCGTGAACGGCGGCGGCTCCGGCTGCAGATAGCCGATCTCACGCAGAAAGGCTTCGTAAGCCACCGGATCGTACGGCTGGCTTTTATGCGCTTTGTACCAACAATCCAACTTCTTCTGAAGTTCATCGCGTTTGGCTAAAAGCAACGCGTTGGCGTGGGTAAAATCGCGCAGCAGGGCCGCAAAACCCTCCCAGAAGGGAGCTTGCTCCAGCCCGGTGCCCGGCAGGACTTCATTGTTAATAAAATCATACAGAACGGCGGCGACCGACAGGCCGCCCACGAACCTCCTGGGTTCAGGCATGATCAACTCCTTAAGCGTCTCATACCCTTCCCGCGCGTATTTTTGCTGCAAACGCGAAGAAAACGCAAGCGATTTGAATCTAGCCTGGCATGGCAGGAAAGCCCGGCACCTGAGCGCCCATATGCACCTGCGCCGGGGAGCCGTGTTTGGCCACCAGCTCTTCCCAACTGATGGTGGCCACAGGGTAGGACCTGCCGCCATCACCCGGCGTTAACAACGCAATTTCACCGCCGCGCGGGGCGGGGGCAAAATTCTCCAGCACCAACCGCCCTTCGGCGATGGCGGAAACAAAATGGTTGGAGAGGAAGTAGTAAAGCTTGGCGTCTGGTTCGACGACAATCACACGCCGCCCCTCGGCGAGCATCTCTTCGATGAGACCAAGCCTAGTATCACCGATGAGGAAGGCCGGCGCATCCGGCGAAGAGGCCGGACTTGCAGGCGCGAATGCTGTGAATGCCCTAATCCCCGCCTGCAAAGCCTCAGCCAGGGACAAGGGAATGCTGTCCTCTACCTCATGGTAGTCGTAATTGCGCCAAAGCGCCTGCGTTGCGGGCAATTCAGGCCGCCGCTTCATTCTCTCAATGAAATGCTCCATGCTGCGGCATTGGTAGTGCATCACCTTGGCAACGGACCAATCTGGTGTGCCTGCAATGATGCCTTGCGTCGCCGACCATTCTATCCGGTGCCCGTTGGCCAGAACCGCACGATATGGCGGAACATCGAAACAATGCACATTCACCCAGCCCGGCCCAACTTTTTGTGGCCGGACAAAGCTTTTCACATGCCGGTTGACCGGCGCGTGAATTGAACTGTGCCAGGAATAGGCCAACGGGGCAGGAATATCCGGCTTCAAGACATGACCAGAACTTCCATAATTGCACCAGCTGATGCCAACCTCATCCGCATCCGCAAACCCGGCGAGAAACTCCCTGACGCTGTCGTGCCTGAATAACCGCAAAAACTCGTCGGCATCGAAAAAGCCCAGCCACTCGAACACGCCACTATATGTTGCCAAGGCATGTTTGTAGGATTCACTCTGCCGGACCTCGTAATGAACATCTGCGCGGCCAATTGTGCGGCTTAGCCGGACATCCCAAAACGCGGCGGCCTGTTCCAGCTTTTCCCAGGTGCCATCGGTCGATCCGTCATCATACACAATAGCCGCATCAAACCCCAGCAGCCGGTACCAAGCCAGCCAGACAAGAATGTCAGATGCTTCATCTTTAACAACCAGCACCACCGCCGCGAAGCCAGATGATGACCGCACAGCGGGGGAAATCGACGCCGGAGGGTCTGGCACCGGCGCCACGACCAGTTGCGCCGACGCGGCGATGATCTCGTCCCATACATTGGCAAGAGCCAAATCTTCCACGGCGTTGATGCTCGCGGTGAAGCCGATGCGCAGCTCCTCATTCGCCGCGACACGGCCCCAATGGTCCTGACCATGAAAATCTCCGCCAAGGCCACGCGCCACACGGTCTGTGAACGCGGCTTCGGTGCGGAAGGCGTAATGATGGATGAAGGCACCGGACTCGAAAATCCGGTTTAGCGGCTTTCGGCCGCGCGCCCAGCCATCGGCAAGTTCAGCGAAATGAGTATCGTTGTAGTAACCCGACATATCTTCGCCCAGCGTATTCATCGGGCGGATATCTGCGCTGACATACTGGTGCAGCCGATGCAGAAAGCTGCAATCCGGCACGTTTTTGAACAATTCCGGCTGGCCGAGGATCCAGGAGCGGAAAACCATTTTGGTGAACGGATGCACGCTGGCCTGTCGGCGGATCAGGTCTTTCAGCACGCTTTTCGGCGGCGTCTTGTGCCCGTTGGGGCCGCAATAGACCCAGTTGAACATCAGGCAGTCGGTCTTGTCCTCAAAAGCCCGCATATAGTCCGGCAGCGTCTGGCCCGGTGGCAGGCGCAGGAACTCGTCTAGGTCGAGAAAGCTCACCCACTCCGAATCCTGACCGTTATGGGCGCAGAAATGCAGCAGCATCTTCCGCTGCATCCCCTGTTCCGGAAAATGCCGGAAGGTAACGAACGGCGCCGGACCCTGGATGAAGGGCAGAACGGCCTCGTACAGTTCAGCCGGGTCGTCATCGTTGCAGTAGAGATAGACATGCTCAAACCCGAGGGCCCGGTGATAGGCCAGCCATTCTGCGGCATAGGGCGCTTCCCAGCGGGCGCAGGCGGCAATCACGAACCGGTATTTCCACGCCATTCTGTCCACCTCTTACGACCCGCGTATGGCCCATGCCGTTTTGGCCGGAAACCAGCCCTCCCTACAACCCCCTTGCGGGAGCGTGGTTTTTGGGTCATCTACGGTTGCAGGATACGCGCGGTGCCGCGCCCGGCCTTGACCCGCCGGCGGCATGTGATGTGTCC
>JAKBCD010000248.1 GCA_021808205.1 Pseudomonadota bacterium
ACTTTCCCTGGGGTCGCCCCCGCCGGCTGTTAGCCGGCACCGTATTTCCGTGGAGCCCGGACTTTCCTCTGGCAGTAACCTGCCAGCGGCCGCCCAGCCGTCTGGATTGGCGCGGTGCCTAAGGCCGATTACCCGACGCGTCAACCACGCGCCGCAACGCCGCCGCGCGGCCTGAGGTAAGTTCATCCACGCGCCCCGTAAGATGGAGGGGCAAAAAATGCCGCTGGAAAGCCAAAATCACGTCATGCTCTGGCAACCCCATGTCATAGCCAATGGCGGCCAGATCCGCGCGCAAATTCCCCGCCGGAGCATATTCGTCGGTCCAGATGCCAACGCCATGTGCCGCCAGCCAGGGCCAGTCAAACAGCTCACCAGGGTCTTGTTTGCGGTTCGGCGCAATGTCCGAATGCGCCACCACGTTGCGCGGCGCGATACCGTGCCGGGAGATAATCCCCTGACTCAGCTCCAGCACCGCCTGCATCTGCGCCGGGGCAAACGGGTGGTAACCCCACTCATGGCCAGGGTTGACGACTTCAATACCGATCGAGGCGTCATTGAGCATCCGCACCCCGCGCCAGCTGGAAATGCCGGCGTGCCAGGCACGCTTTTCCTCGGGTACGAGGTTATAAACCGTGCCATCCTCATCCACCACGTAATGGGCAGAAACCTTGGCACTTGGCGATTTCAACAGGTCAATGGCCGAGCGCGCCGTGGGCATGCCGGTATAATGCATCACCAAGAGCGAAACGCGCCCCTCTCTCTCATCGACATTCGGTGAGGGTTCGAAAATCATCTGCTGCTCAACAATTCCAGGCTAACGCGTGCGCTCACGCTTTATCGCGTCATACGCCGCGTTAATTCGTGCAACTTTTTCCGATGCCGCCTTGATGATTGTGGCCGAAGCGCCCTTGGATGCCATCGTATCCGGATGATTCTCGCGCATAAGCTGCTTCCAGCGCACCCTGATCTCCGCGGGTGTGGCGTGTGGTTTCACGCCCAGGACAAGATACGGGTCCTCGGCTGCTTTCTGCGGCGGAGGCATCCCTTGCCCGGCACGCCGCGCTGCCGTGTCGCTGAGCCCAAAACTAAATGCCACGCGCGAGAGGAAATTAGCCTCCGCATCATTCACCGGCCCATCCGCCCTGGCAATCTGGTAAAACCCGGAGAGAACCTGCTCCAGCGCGTTCTTGTCATCGGAGAACGCCTGGCCGAGCTGGGTGGCGTAAGCCTCGTACCCAGAAGCAGTCTCCCGCGCGCTATCAAACAACCGCGCCACCTCGGCCATGCTCCCCGGCGGAATCGCAAAACTCCGTTTAAAAGCATCAACTTCCAATCGGCTAACCGGTCCGTCGCATTTGCACAGCTTGGCGGCCAATACGGTAACGCCAACCGCGAAAATCTGGTCCCGCCTTCCCAATATTGAGGCCATCTTCAGCGGATCAAACGGAGTTGCGCGCCCGGCGAAACCCGAAACGCCAGAGCTGAGCGTATGCAGCTTGCCTTCATCCGCCGCATGCCCCAGGGCGGCACCAAATAGCGCACCTACCGGGCCGCCGACAGCAAAGCCTGCCATGCCGCCGATAAATTTCCCCCAGTAGCTCATATTGCCTGCCTAGCACAGCCACACCCTTGAACCCAACCACACAATGAGACATCACCACGGCGGGGTCTAAAGAGCGATTGCTCTCATTTGATGAACGAAAGACAGATTCGCGGGTTATCTTGAAGCAAAAACACCTCCTTTGGGCGGCGCCTTTGGCGTTTGTGCTCGTGTTCGCCGTGTTTCTGCTGGCACTGCCCGCTTTTGTAGCCGCCCCAAGGCACCGCGCCGCCATTGAAACCTTCGCATCGCGGCTCACCGGCAGGCAGGTTCATATCAATGGCAAGCTCAGCCTCTCCTATTGGCCGCAGCCAGAGATCACTGCATCCGGCATCACCATTACAGGGCCAGACAAGGAGGTCATCACGGCGCGCGGCCTGGCACTCGACCTCGCGCTATTACCCCTGCTGCATGGCCAGCTCGCGGTCCGCACTCTGGACCTGAACAGCCCTACAATTTCCTTTCCCTGGCCTTTGCCGGGCGGGATCAGCGCCGTCGCGCCGCCGCCGTGGCTGGCAGCGCTGCACGCCCATATCGATAACGGACTTATCCGCCTCGGCGCCGTGAACTTCACCGGGGTTAACGCAGATTTGTTTACGGGGGCTGGCGGCAGTGTCAGCGTATCTGGAAACGGGAAACTATCCCAGCATCCGGCTTCGCTAAACCTTGCCATTGGCGAGACAGCCTATGACGGCTCGGCTCAAATCTCAATTCAGGGCGCGCTTGGCGGGGCCAAAGCCATGCTGTCCGGCATGGTGGATGCACAAAGCGAGGTGAACGGAACACTCTCGCTGCAACTACCCGGCGGCATCGCGGGCAAAGCGCAGGTCAGAGCCAACGCGGCCGGCATTTGGGCGTCCAACGCCTCTCTGAACAACGGCCACATGCAGGTGGGCGGCACCGCCAGTCTAACCTTCAGCCCGCTTGCACTCAAAACTGATGTGACGGGCGATAACATCGATATCGGCAAGCTTGCCTTTCTTCTCGCGGCTAGGCCCGTGCAATTGCCTGTCGAGGTCAATCTAGACGCCGCCAATATCCTGCTTCTAGGCAAAACCTACCCCGCCTTGCGGGTCACACTGCACACGGGGCCGCATGGAAGCGTCGTCAAAAACTTATCGCTTGGGCTGCCGGGCGGCGGCAGCCTGAACGGCAATCTGGCGCTATTAGAGGATGCAAGCCTCTCCGGCGATGTCAGCCTCTCCGCACCAGATCTTGCGGCACTTGCCGCTGGTTTCAAGCTTCCGGCAGAAAGTGCCTGGACGAGTGCTGATCTGCAAGCCGAACTCGGTGGCAGCCTTTTATCGCCGATGTTTAAATCGCTCTCCGGCACACTGGGCCAGGACCATTTTGACGGGCAAATCAACCTTTCACCGGGCCATGCCGCTTTCCACCTTGCGTTTGACAATCTGGCCCTCGTACCGCTCGCCACCTGGTTGGGTCAGCTGCCGCTGGACAAGAATTTTACCGCCGAGGGTGAACTGACCGCCGCGAAGGCAAATGCCGGCCCGGTTAAGTTCACTAATCTGTTCGTCGATGCGGCTCTTAACGGCTCTTTGAGTATCCGCCGAGCCTCGGCCGATCTTTACGGCGGCATCGCAGGCGGCAACTTGACGCTAAGCGACAGCTTCAAGGTCACGTCTGCTCAGGCTTTCCTGGATTTACCCTCAGCCTCGCCGCTGGCGGCCCTGTTGCCTGCGGGCGTGAAACTACCAGCAGTTCTGCTGCGCCCCTCGTTGACCCTGGTGGGGGCAGCTGCCGGTCCGCCCAACGCGCTTGCCACCAGCGCTGTCGCCAGGCTTGGCGATTTCACGCTCACCGCGGCGCCGGTCATCGACCTTATCAAACCGGCCATTCGCGGCGCGGTGTCGCTGCGCCACCCCAACGCCATCGCGGCGATGAAGCTGTTTGGGTTGAGCCAGGGCTGCACCAACATGGTGCCCGTGCCTGGCTACCCGTTCCAGGGCGGCAGCCAGCCATGCCACGCCGGTGCCAACGATCCAGCCCTCGCCTTTCCCGGCCCAGGCGCGCTGTCGCTCAGGGCGCAGTTCATCGCGGCACCGGGCGATTACGGGCTGAATGACTTTGTGCTCAGCGCCGGACTTTCAAACGCATCGGGGCAGTTGCTGGAGAGTAAAGGCCGGATAACGGGTCAAGTAGACGCCGGCACCTTGGCCTTGCCAGCCCTACCACCCAGCCTGCAAATGCCCAGCAATCTGCCGCTTTCCGGTGCGATCACCTGGAAAACAGAGAGACTTTTCTACGCCGGTGCCCCTATTTTCGGGCATAGTGCAGGCACGCTTACCCTGACGCCCGCTACCGTGAGCCTCTCCATAACACAGGCAGGCCTTGGCAAGGGCAATGTCTCAGGCGCCGCATCTCTGCACCTCTCCGGCAGCACACCGCCGACATTCAACGCTAAATTCTTAGCTCAGAACATAGACGCCGGCGCCCTGGACCTACCGCAAAGCTTTCCGGTAACCCTTGGCGGTGGCCAGATCAACGCCACCGCCAGCTTGACCGCCAAAGGCTATACGGCCAAAGCCCTGGCCGCGACACTGGGCGGTACGGCCAC
>JAKBCD010000249.1 GCA_021808205.1 Pseudomonadota bacterium
GGCTTTGGCCACTTGCGAGGAGACAGCGCCATGCTCAGCCAGAATGGCTTCTGGCACGCCAAGCATCTTGGTCTTGGCTTCATTGGCGTAGGTGACGAAACCGTTGATGAAGACAGCCGAACAGCCTGGAACGGCGGTAAGGGCGGCCGCAACCAGCCCGCCCGTACAGCTTTCCGCCGTGGCGAGGGTCATGCCCTTGGACTTGTAGAGGTCAATCAGTGCGGAAGCATTCATAGCGGTAACACCCGATGGAGGATAAACATGGCGGCCAGAGCGAGCAGCCCGGCGATGATATCGTCACCCATGATGCCGAATTCATCCCGGCGGCGGTCGGCCCAGTTTACCGGCCATGGTTTCCAGATGTCGAACAGCCGGAACAAAGCGAAGGCGAGCACGGCACCCCAGATATTAAGCGCATGCAGGGCTAACAGCGGGATCATCTGCCCGGCGATTTCGTCGATGACGATCCAGCCAGGGTCTTCCCTCGCTTCCGGTAATTGCCCGATGGCGTAAATGCCAAGTACCGTGGCCACCATGGTACCGGCCAGCACCGCCAGATGCCCGGCAGGCAGCAGCAGGCAGCCAATGGCCAACCCCACCAGCGAACCAAACGTGCCCGGCGCTTTGGGTGCCCAGCCGGAGCCGAAACCCGCGGCGATGAAGCGCCAGGGCGTTATGGCTGCTGCAGCCATGGCGCAACGGGCGAGTTGGCCGAGCCGGTAAGCAGGGCGCTATAGATGGTAATATTTTCGGACACGCGCTGCACATAATTGCGTGTCTCGTTAAAGGGAATTTCCTCCAGCCAGTCCAGCATATTGGCCCCTCCAGGATTGGCGCCGAGTTCGGGATCGCCATTTTCGTTCAGCCAATTGGCGACGTTGGTCGGGCCGGCATTATAGGCGGCGATGGCAAGCGGCAGGCTGTTGCCGAAATTCCTGATCTCTTGGGCAAGATAGGTGGCGCCGAGGGCCATGTTTTGATTGGGATCGAACAAATTGTCAGCGGGCAGGCCATATCGTGCCCCAGTACGCCGCGCGGTGGAGGGGAGCAACTGCATCAGCCCGACAGCGCCAGCACCGGAGATCACGGTGGGGTTGAAGCTGCTTTCCTGGCGCATGATGCCGAGCGAAACCGCAGGGTCCAGGATGGAGGCGGGCGGGTTATAAGGAATCGGCCAGCCCTCGTGTATCAGCATCTGCCCGGAGATGCCGGCAATGCGCGCAATGGTGACGGCTGATTGCGGGAAGCCCAGCCCCAGCGCCAGCTTTGCCGCCATCAGGCGGGATTTATCGTCCAATGCCGTCTGGCCGATGCGGTCGAGAAAGATTGTGGCGTCGTGCGGGTCGTTCATCTGCACCAGCAGCACGGCGGCGCGGGGCAGTTCGCCCAGGCCGAAATCCAGCGCATCCTGGGCTGAAAAGCTGGGCTCGGCGACGGATTTGATGCGCTGCGCCAATTCCTGCGGGGTTTCGCCCAAGGCGAGTGCGGCAAGCTGACCGTAAAACGTGTCGGGATACGCGGCGGCGCGGGCGTAATCCTGTTGGGCGGCAGCGCCGGTTTGACTGCGCCCCAGCCAGTAATAGGCCCGGGCCTGGGAAATGGCAGCGGATGAGGAGGAGGCGAGGTCCTGGAACCAGGTTGCCGCTTCATGAGGGTGCTTCAGGAACCGCAAAAGCAGGAAACCGGCGAGGAAATCACGGTCGACGATCTGTTCCCGCGCGGCGGAGCCGGAGATCGGCGGATTGGCGGCGATAACCACCTGATACGCGGCTTTGGCATCGCCCTCCTGCAGCAGGGCGCGGGCTAACATGTTCTGGGCGGGCCAGAACAACAGCTGCTGGTCTGACGTTGCCGCGGCCATAGCCGTCTTGCCCTGGCTTCGCCAAAGCGCGGCTGCGTCTTCGTCCTGCCCTGCCGCGTGCAGCGCCTGCACCTGGGTGATGAAAGGCGGTGTGATGGTGGGGGTGGCGGGCTGGTAAAGCCCGGAGGCCTGGATTTCGCGCAGCCTCAGCAGGCCTTGCATCGGCCAATCCGGATTGGCGGTTATGAAGGCCTGGATCTCGTCCGCGCTGCCGCCGCCGGAGCTGATGAGGCGAAAGAAGGTCACGAGTTTCACCACCAGCGGGTCCCCGGTGGTGGTTGCGAGTTGTTCGGCCTGAGAAAACTGGCCGGCCCGCACATCGGCCATGATCTGCGGGCTGGCGGCGGTTTGCGCCAGCGCACAGGCGGGCGTCAGCAGCAGTGGCAAGGCGGCCCAAAACTTCATGCGCCTTCTCTAGCAGTGCTATCGGCGCGGGCCAAACCTCACCCAAGCCCGCTTGCTCCCGTTGGCAGAGACGTTTAGGTGAAATGCTGGACTAGACCGCCTCAAGGACCACAAATGTTTCACGGCTCTTTCACCGCCCTTGTGACGCCCATGCACGAGGATGGGCGTATCGACGACGAGGCCTTCATTCGTTTCATCGATTGGCAGATCGCGGAAGGCACAAACGGCATTGTGCCGGTGGGCACTACCGGTGAATCTCCCACACTGAGCCATGACGAACATAAACATGTGGTCGAGATGGCGGTGAAGGCTGCGAAGGGCCGGATTCCGGTGATGGCAGGGGCGGGCTCCAATTCCACAGCCGAGGCGGTTGGCCTGGCACGCCATGCCGAGGCGGCGGGTGCGGATGCAATTCTGGTGGTGACCCCCTATTACAACAAGCCAACCCAGGAGGGGCTATACCAGCATTACAAGGCGGTTGCGCAAGCAACGGCGCTGCCGGTGTTTATTTATAACATTCCAGGCCGGTCGGTGATCGATATGTCGGTCGAGACGATGGCGCGGCTGGCCGAGATCAAGACCATCGTGGGCGTGAAGGACGCCACCGCGAACCTCACCCGGCCGCTGCACACCACGCGGGCCTGCGGAGCGGATTTCATCCAGCTTTCCGGTGAGGACCATACCGCCTTGGCCTATCTGGCCTCCGGTGGACATGGTTGCATCTCTGTGACGGCGAATGTGGCGCCCCGACTTTGCGGGCAGATGCACCGCGCCTGGACCAAAGGTGATGTGAAGACCGCGATGGGGATTCAGCAGCGCCTAGTGCCGGTGCATGATGCGATGTTCTGCGAGAGTAACCCTGGTCCGGTGAAATATGCTGCCTCCCTGCTGGGGTTTGGGGTAAACCATGTGCGCTTGCCGTTGGTGCCCATTTCAGCGGCCTCGGCAGAGCGGGTGCAGGCGGCGATGCGGGAAGCTGGTCTTTTGAATTGAGCAAGGACAAGAAGAAATCCGAGTTCATTTCTCACGGCGTTGCAGCACAGAACCGCAAGGCGCGGCACGACTACAAGATTCTCTCTACCATTGAGGCGGGGATTGTGCTGCGCGGCGTTGAGGTGAAGTCCCTGCGGCTTGGGCGGGCTCAGCTTACGGAAGCCTGGGCTGGCGAGCGCGATGGCGAGCTTTATCTGTTCAATATGTATGTGCCGGAATATCAGGCCGGCGTGCTTTCACGCTTTGAGACGCGCGGCATGCGCAAGCTGTTGGTCAAGCGCAAGGAGCGCGTGCAGATTTTCAACGCCATCGGGCGGGAGCGCCAGACCATCGTGCCGCTCGACATCTTCTTTAACGATCGTGGTCTGGCAAAAGTGACGCTGGGTATCGCCGAGGGCAAGCAGAAGGCCGATAAGCGCCAAGCCGCCGCCGAACGCGACTGGCAGCGCGACAAGGCCAGGATGCTGCGCAACCGCTAAAAGGGCTCAGGTGAGGCTGCGCCTGATCTGCGCCACGATCGCCTCGAACATCTCCTGTGTGATCCGCCCGGTATTCACGTTGTACTGCGAAGTGTGGAAGCTGTCTGCCAGCGCCAACCCATTTTCGAGCGCGTGCGTTGCCCCGTGCTTGAAGGGATACCGACCGGGCTTGAGCTTCAAGGCTTGCAAGATGGAGTGATGCGCTTTCGCGCCGATGGCAAGCAGAATCCGCAAATCTGGCATCGCGGCGATCTCGGCAGCCAAATAGGGCAGGCAGTGATTTTTATCCGATGTCTCAAGCTTGTGCTGGGGCGGAGCGCAGCGCACGGCGTTGGTAATTCGGCAATCCGTCAATTCCAGCCCATCATCTGGCCGCTCCTGGAAGGTGCCTGTGGCAAAACCGAACTTTGCCAGCGCGGGGTAGAGCAA
>JAKBCD010000250.1 GCA_021808205.1 Pseudomonadota bacterium
AGAGCCGAAGGGCGAGGTTGGAAATATTGGGGGGAGGTGAAGTTCTGGCCGATCAAGGCGGAGCCGATGATTTCGCCGTTGTTTTTCAGCAGGGAGCCATTGGCCTGCCAGGGCAAGGCAAGCTGCATGGCGCCGGTGAAGGCTTCCGGCAGGAGAAAACCCAGAAAGAGCGTAAAGAGCACGACTAACGAAAAAGCTGGGCGGATATCACGAAGCATGGGAAAAACCTTTTTCAAAACAGGCCGAGAGCCAAGTCGATAAGCTTGATGCCAGCGAACGGCGCGATGATGCCGCCCAGCCCGTAGATCAGCAGGTTGCGCTTCAGCAGTGCCGCGGCGCCGATGGCACGGAACTTCACGCCCTTCAGTGCCAGCGGCACCAGCACCACGATGATGAGCGCATTGAAGATCACTGCCGAGAGGATGGCACTTTGCGGGCTGTGCAGATGCATGATGTTCAACGCGCCGAGCTGCGGGTAGGTGCTCACGAAAATCGCAGGCAGGATCGCGAAATATTTCGAAATATCGTTGGCGATGGAGAAGGTGGTGAGCGCGCCGCGCGTGATCAGCAATTGCTTGCCGATTTCCACGATTTCGATCAGCTTGGTGGGGTCGCTGTCGAGATCAACCATGTTGCCGGCCTCGCGCGCGGCTTGGGTGCCGGTCTGCATCGCCACACCCACATCCGCCTGGGCCAATGCGGGCGCGTCGTTGGTGCCGTCTCCGCACATTGCCACCAGGCGGCCCTCGCTTTGAACCTTCCTGATGTAATCAAGCTTGTTCTGCGGTGTGGCTTCGGCGATGTAGTCATCCACCCCTGCCTCGGCGGCGATGGCGGCGGCGGTGACGCGGTTGTCACCCGTCACCATCACCGTGCGGATACCCATGCCGCGCAGCGCCGCGAAACGCTCCTTGATGCCGGGCTTGACGATATCCTTCAGCTCGATGAGCCCCAGCAGCCTGCCATTGGCGGAAACTGCCAGCGGCGTGGAGCCCGCACGGCCAATGCGCGTGGCGGCTTCCGCGAAGGCGTTGTCGCCTTCAGTGTTCAGCGCCTTCAGCACGGAATCCACCGCACCTTTTCGGTAGCTTTGCCCGGCATTGTCCACGCCGGACATGCGGGTATTGGCGCTGAAGGGAATGATCTCGGCATCCGCCGGGCGCTCCGGCGTGATGTTATATTTCTCCCGCGCCAGCACAAGGATGGAGCGGCCTTCCGGTGTATCGTCGCCCAGGCTGGCCATCGCGCAGGCTTGCGCCAGCTCACGCTCCTGCACGCCCGCCGCCGGATAGAAGGCTGAGGCCATGCGGTTGCCGAAGGTGATGGTGCCGGTTTTATCCAGCAGCAGCGCGTCCACGTCACCCGCCGCTTCCACGGCGCGCCCCGATGTGGCGACGACATTGAAGCGCACCAGCCGGTCCATGCCCGCGATGCCAATGGCGGAGAGCAAGCCGCCGATGGTGGTGGGGATAAGGCAGACCAGCAGCGCCGCCAGCACGGGAATTGAAAATTTTGTGCCGGAATAAGCGCCGAACCCCACGAGCGTGACCACGGCGATGAGAAATACCAGCGTGAGCCCCGCCAGCAGAATGTTCAGCGCGATCTCATTCGGTGTTTTACGGCGTTCCGCGCCTTCCACCAGCGAGATCATGCGGTCCAGAAAGGTGCTGCCCGCATCAGCGGTGATGCAGACCACCAGCCAGTCGGACACTAATTGTGTGCCGCCGGTTACGGCCGAACGGTCGCCACCCGCCTCGCGCACCACCGGGGCGGATTCACCGGTGACGGCACTTTCATTCACGCTGGCGACACCTTCGATCACCTCGCCATCTGAAGGGATGATGTCGCCTGCTTCCACCAATATGATATCACCCTGGCGCAGATCCGGCGCCGGTGTGGGCTTGTAGAGCGCGCGGTTGGGCGGGTTGGTGAGCAGCTTGGCCATGGTGTCTGACCGCGCGCGGCGCAAGGTTTCGGCCCGCGCGCGACCACGGCCTTCCGCCACGGCTTCCGCGAAGGTGGCGAAAATAACCGTAAGCCATAGCCACGCGGCGATAATAAGCGGGAACGCGGCGGGCTGATGTTTGAGCAGCGCCTCAATCCCCGCGGCGGTGACGAGGGCGGAGACAATCTCGGTGACGAAGATCACCGGATTGCGCATCAGCGTGACGGGGTTGAGCTTGGCGATTGAGTCCCACGCCGCGCGGCGGATGATCCTCGACTCAAACAGGGAAATGGAATCAGCTTTTGACATTGTTAAAACGTCTTTCCAGCTTGCAGGAGAAAATGCTCGGCCAACGGCCCGAGCGTATCAGCGGGTAGGAATTGCAATCCGCCGAGGATGATGATCACGCCGATGAGCAGCCCGATGAACAGAGGGCCCGTGGTGGGGAACGTGCCGGCACTTTCCGGCAGGCGTGGCTTGGCCGCGAGCGAACCGGCGATGGCCAGAACCGGCACCATGAAGGCGAAGCGGCCGAACAGCATGGCCGCACCCAGGCCGTAATCCAACAGATTGGTGTCGGCGGAAAGCCCCGCGAAGGCGCTGCCGTTATTTTCGGTGGCCGAGGTCCAGGCATAGAGCATTTCCGTCAACCCATGCGGCCCGGCATTGGCCAAGGATGTAAGCCCGGATTTGGTGACGAGCGAGAAGCCCGCACCCGCCAGGATGAACAAGGTGAGGATCAACACACCCAGCATGGCGAGTTTGATCTCCTTCGCCTGAACCTTCTTGCCGAGATATTCGGGCGTGCGCCCGACCATCAGCCCCGCCACGAACACCGAGAACAGCGCGAATACGATGATGGTGTAAAAGCCCGAGCCAACGCCGCCTGGTGTAACCTCGCCAAGCTGCATGAGAAACAGCGGAATGGCGCCAGCCAATGGCATGTAGCTGTCAGTGAAGCTGTCAACCGCGCCGGTAGAGGTGCCAGTGGCGGAAACATTGAAGGTGGTGCTTGCGGGAATACCGAAGCGTACCTCCTTGCCTTCCCAGTTCCCGCCCTGATGCGCCACGCCGATGGCGGTTTGCAGGGGGTTGCCTGACGCCTCCGCCGCGTAGGTACCCACGCAACCCAGAGCGAGGATGATTGCCATGGCCGCCATCAGCGCGCGGCCCTGGCGTCGATTTTTTACCATATGGCCGAAGGCGATGGGCAGGGCGAAGCCGATGACCAGAAGCAACCAGTTTTCAAAAAGATTTGTCCAGGCATTGGGGTTTTCGAACGGATGCGCGGAATTGGCATTGAAGAAACCGCCGCCATTGGTGCCGAGTTCCTTGATCGCCTCTTGCAGCGCCACGGGGCCGATGGCGATGCTTTGTGTGCCGCCTTGCAGCGTGTGCGCGGTGATGAAGGCGCTGAAGGTTTGCGGGCACCCTGCCAGCACCAGCAGCACCGCCGCGACGATGGTGACGGGCAGCAGCAGATAGAGCGTGATGCGGGTGAGATCGGCATAGAAATTGCCGAGGGTTTTGGCGGCCCCAGAGGCAAAGGCGCGCATAACCGCCGCCGCCGCCGCGATACCTGCCGCAGCAGAGAGGAACATATGCACGGCGAGGCCAAACATCTGCGCACCATTCGAGATTTGCGCTTCTGGCACATAGGCCTGCCAGTTTGTGTTGGTGGCGAAGCTGGCGGCGGTGTTGAACGCCAGGCGCGGAGACATGCCCGCGATATGCTGCGGGTTGAACGGCAGATAATATTGCAGCCGCAAAATGGCGTAGAGCAGCGCGAAATGAATCACGCTGAGCAGCAGCAGTGCCACGGCATAAGCCTGCCAGCCCATGGCACGTGTTTCATCAACGCCTGCCAGGCGGTAGAAACCCGCTTCCAGCGGGCGCAAAAAATGCACGCGGCCTTCAAAGATCGCGGCCAGATAACGCCCGAGCGGAAAAGCCGCGCCCAGCACCAACAGAAAAACCAACGCGATATACGCGATGCCCTGGATTGTCATGGATTTTTCTCAGAAATCTTCCGGGCGCAGCATCGCCCAGACAAGGTAAACCAGCAGCAGCGCGGAGACGGCGGCGCCGAGTGTGAGGTCCAGCATCACACGCGCTCGCAGGCGGGAACGTAGCACAGCAGCAGCAGGAAAATGGCGGCGCTGAAGAGAATGGAGATGGCATCGCCCATC
>JAKBCD010000251.1 GCA_021808205.1 Pseudomonadota bacterium
GCGGTGGGGTGCCTGCTGGTGCTGGGCTGCATTGCCCGCCCCTTGTTGCTGGCGTCGCTGGACCAGGAACTGGCGCAGGTTTCCGGCATAAGGGCGGACGCGCCGGGGCTGGTGTTTTTGTTGTTGCTGGCGTTGGGCGTAACGCTGGCGGCAATGACGGTTGGCGCCATTCTGGCCACGGCGTTGCTGATTGGTCCGGCGGCGGCGGGGGTGCGGCTGGCGCGTGGGCCGCTGGCGGCGGCGCTGGTTTCCATGGCGCTGGGGCTGGCGGCTTGCTGGGGGGGCATTGGTTTGGCTTATGCCTCCTATGGCTGGACACCAGGGCGCACCTGGCCGGTGAGTTTTTTCATCGTGGCGCTATTGCTGGTGTTTTATGCCGCCTCCGGGCTGAGGCGGCGGGCATGAGCTACCTTGCCCAGATCTGGCTGGCCGCCAGCCTGGTGGCGCTGGCGGCAGGTGCTGGCGGGTTTGTTGTGGTGTTGCGCCGGGCCGGGTTTGCCGCCCACGCTTTGCCTATGGCGGCGTTTCCAGGGGCGGCGGCAGCCGCGCTGCTTGGGTTTCCGCTTTGGGCCGGGCTGGCGGGGTTTGCTTTGGGTGGCGCCGGAATGCTCGTGCTGGTGCAGCGCGCTGCCCGGCGCGATGCCGCCACCGCCATGCTGCTAGCGGCGTTGCTGGCGCTGGGGGCATTATTTCTCTCACTCTCTGGCCGGTATGCGGGGGCTGTTTATGGGTTGCTGTTCGGGCAGGTTTTCGCGCTGAGTCTGGGTGATCTGCCCATGCTCGGGCTGGTTGGGTTTTGTGTGCCACTGCTGCTCTGGCTGGGGCTGCGGCCGTTGAGCCTTTCGGCTCTTTCGCCCGAGCTGATGCAGGTGCAAGGCGGGCGGCCCTGGGTGGCTGAGCTGCTGTTTCTGGTTTTGCTGGCGTTGGCGGCGGGGTTTGCCGTGCCGCTGACCGGGGTGCTGCTGGTATTCAGCCTGATGCTGGGGCCTGGGGCAACGGCGGCGCGGCTGTGCAGCCGGCCCGGCGCCGGGTTTCTGCTGGCTATGGCGCTGGCGCTGGGGCTGGCCTGGGCGGCGCTGGGGCTGGCCTATGTGAGCGACTGGCCAGTGGGGTTTTTCACCGGTGTGGGTGCGGCGTTGATCTATCTGTTGGCCCGGCTGAAGCGGGTTTAGCCGCGCAGGCGGCGCAAAGCCCGTCCACCTCCACCACCGCGCGGGTTGGGGTAAAGCCGTGGTTGGTGGCGGCTTGCGCCAATGCATCTGAAACCGCGTGATCCTCGATCTCGGTGACGCTGCCGCAGCCTTTGCATATCAGAAATTGCGCATCCGCGTGGCCGTGGTCGGCCTCGGCGCAGGGGATGAAGGCATTCAACTGCTCAATTTTATGGATGAGCTTGTTCTCCAGCAGAAAGTCAAGCGTGCGGTAAATGGTTGGCGGCACCGCGGATTTTCTGATCAGCTTGAGCTGGTCAAGGAGCTGATAAGCGGTAACGGGGGTTTGCGCGCTCAGAATCAGCGCCAGCACTTCACGCCGCAGGGCGGTAAGCTGTGCACCGTTCTGGGTACAGGCTGCCTCGGCTGCGTTCAGCTGGGTGGCGACATCACGCGAACAAGGGGCGGCATCATGCGGCATGGCGGGACTGTAGGCGATCCACGCCGTGGCGGCCAGCATTTGCGGTAAACAGCTGGCTCTGCTGTAAAGATAATACAAGCCTGCCATCGTGTTACAGGGATAAGGCAGGGCATCGATTGCTTTGTTGTTGGGTGTTATTGTTGCGCCATAAGTTAAGCCTTGATCGCAAAAGCGATGAATCCGGTTCTTAATACCGCTGCGGTCAGCATTGCCGTGGGATGCCTGGTGCTGGGCTGCAAATGGCTTGCAGCGGCTGTAAGCGGCAGTACCGCGCTGTTCTCTGATGCGCTGGAGAGCGTGGTGAATGTCGTTTCTTCCGGGATGGCGATGTATGCGCTTTATATTGGCGCCAAGCCGGCGGATGCCACGCATCCATACGGCCATGCCAAGGCGGAGCTGATTAGCGCCATTGCCACCGGCGCAATGATTCTGGTGGCGGCACTGGTGATTTTTCAACGCGCGATCCTCGAGTTGTCTGCGCCGAAACCGCTGGTGCCGCTGCTTGGCGGGCTGGGGTTGGGGCTGTTGCTGAACGGGCTTGCGGGCGGGATCAATCTTATCTGGGCGCTTTATTTGCGGCACGTGGCAAGGCTGCGGCTTTCACCGGCACTTGCGGCGGATGCGCAGCATCTTTTCAGCGATGTGTGGACAACCTGCGGCATTGTGGTGGCCTTGTTGGGGGCGGCACTGGTGCATTGGCCGGTGCTGGACCCGCTGGTGGCGCTGGGGATTGCCGCCCAAATCACCATGATGGGCGGACGGACCGTGCTGGCCGCGGTGAGCGGGCTGCTGGACGAAGCGCCCCCGCCCGATGTGACCGCCAAGGTGCAGGAACTGGTGGGGGAACATGCCTCAGGCGCGATCGAGGCGCATGATTTCAGGATGCGCCAGGCGGGAAGCTCAAGTTTTCTTGAATTCCATCTGGTGGTGCCGGGTGCGATGAGTGTGGAGGCGGCGCATGTGATTTGCG
Source organism: Pseudomonadota bacterium (assembly GCA_021808205.1). The sequence goes on from JAKBCD010000251.1 coordinate 2,603, forward strand.
ACCGCATCGAAGCGGCTTTGAAGAAAGAGAAACCCGGGTTGATTATTACTATTCACGTTGAGCCTGAAGCAAAGGCGAAACATGAAGGTGTGCGGCTGCGGTGAGCTGGCCATCGCCAGATCCGCCGGCACGCTTGTCTCTGGTGGATCTGGCGCGCGCGCCCTCCATGGCTGGGCCTGCCTTGCACGCCAGCGCGGTGGACAGGCTGGAGGCTGAAACACCGTTGCCAGCGGGCTGGCCCTGGCGCCTGGCGGGGCTGGCGGGGCTGGCGCATATTGCCTTGGCGGTGCTGCTGGTGCTGGCAGGGCGGCTGCATTTGCCAGCGCCGCCGCCAGCGCCGGTTTCAATTCAGCTGGTTTCGGAAACCATTCCGCAGGGCGCCAGTGCAACGCGCGCCGCCGCGCCACCCTTGCCGGTGCCGCCGCCGCCGATGCCCAGCCAGGTGGCAGAGCAACTGCCAGAGCCGCCACCCGCCATGCCGCCATCGCAAACAATTTCGGCGGCACACCCAGCTGCCCAGGTGGTCAGTGGCGCCAGAATAAAGGCGGTGAAGACGGCGCGTGTGACTGTTGCGGTAACGCACCCTGCGGTGCCTTTCGCCGATAATCAGGCGCCGGATTATCCTCAGGCGGATATTGACGCGGGAGAGCAGGGGGTGGTGCGCTTTGTGCTACAGCTCGGGGCCGATGGGCGTGTGCAAGGTTTCCGGCTGACCCAAAGCAGCGGCTATGCGGATTTGGATGCCAACGTGCGCGCGGCGGCGATGGGATGGCGCTACCAGCCCGCCATGCGCAATGGTGTGGCGGTGCCGTCGGTTGTACAGTTTTTCGTGAAATTCACGCCGCATTAGTCATGCTTGCCGGGCTGCGCGCCCATGCTACGCTCTGGCCATGCATCTCCCCCAACCGCATGAGGCGCCCGCGGCGGCGCAGATCGACTTCAGTCAATTCCTGGCGGTGGATATCCGCATCGGCACGGTGGTGGCGGCAGAGCCTTACCCCGAGGCGCGCAAGCCCGCTTATAAACTCTCCATCGATTTCGGGCCCGGCATCGGCGTGAGGCGCTCCAGCGCGCAGATTACGAAGCACTACGCGCTGGAGGAACTGGTGGGGCGGCAGGTGGCGGCGGTGGTGAATTTTCCGCCCCGGCAGATCGGCAAGTTCATGTCCGAAGTGCTGACGCTGGGCTTTCCGGATGCGGATGGAGAGGTGGTGCTGTTCAAGCCGGACCAGATTGTGCCGAACGGCGCGAGGTTGTTCTGAGCCTAAGCCACCAGCGTCGCCTGGCGGCTGGCATAGCGAGCCCATGCCTCGGCGGCGTCTTCATCGAAAAGTTCGGTGAGTTTGCGCATCATGGTGCCGCCCAGCTCCTCGGCATCCACGATGGTGACAGCGCGGCGGTAATAGCGCGTCACGTCGTGCCCGATGCCGATCGCCACCAGCTCCACCGCGTCTCGCGCCTCGATCTCCCTGATCACATCGCGCAGATGCCGCTCCAGATAATTGCCAGGATTGACCGAGAG
>JAKBCD010000252.1 GCA_021808205.1 Pseudomonadota bacterium
CGCCATTGATGGCCCCGGCCTTGTAGTCCAGCTCGTCGCGCAGGGCCTTGTACTGGTCCACCTCCTCGCGCGAGGGCGCGGCCACCTGCAAAAAACTGATGCGCCGCCGCCGCTCGGGAAACCGCGAGAGAAACCGCCCATACGCATCGAACCGCGCGGGCAGGCCCTTGGTATAATCCAGCCGGTCGGCGCTGATCATCAAGGCGCGCCCGGCCAGGCTCTCCACCACGCGCCGCGCCTCCACGCGCCGCACCGCCCGCACGGCGAGGCGGTTGAACTCATCCACATCCACACCAACCGGCGTAACGATGCTGCGCAATCCTCGCCCCTCGTGCCACGCATCATTTCCCTGCACGCAAACGCCGCGCTGGCGCAGGGCCGCGAGAAAATGGCCCCGGTCCGGCTCTGTCTGAAACCCTACGACATCATGCGCCAGCAACCCTTGCAGCAGTTCCTCCGCGGGCGGCAGCAGATCGAACAAGACCGGCGCGGGAAATGGAATATGCAGAAAAAAACCAATCCGGTTGCCCACACCCAGGCGGCGCAGCGTGGCGGCAACGCCAAGCAACTGATAATCGTGAATCCAGATGAGATCATCCGGCTGGATCAGCCGCAGCAACGCCCTCGCGAACTGTTCATTCACAGCCCGGTAAGCGTCATAGCCTGCGCTATCGAAGCTCACCAAACTCGGCATCATGTGAAACAAAGGCCACAGCGTGGCATTGGAAAAACCAAGATAATACGCCCGGTAATCATCCTCCGCGAGGTCGATGGTGGCGTAGGTAACGCCCCCGGCCACAATGCTGTGTATCTCGTCTGAGCGCGCCGCCAGCCGTTCACCAGACCAGCCGAACCACAGCGAACCTGGCGCCAGCGCATCCGCCAGCCCCACCGCCAACCCACCTGCGCGCGGCCCCGAATTTTCAGATACATCCGGCACGCGGTTGGAAACGATTACGAGGCGCGCCATAACCCTTCCTCCCAGCTGCGTGAAAGCCGCATGGCGCACAGAATCAAACCAACATGCGAATAGGTCTGCGGAAAATTTCCCCATAGCCGTGCAGGCTTGCCATCGGCCGCCGGGGCAACATCCTCCGAGAGCAGGCCAACATGATTCCGCGCCGCCAGAATGCTCTCAAAAATCTCCATCGCCCGCGTGCGTCTGCCCGCCAGCGCCAGTGCGTTCACATACCAGAAACTGCACAGCAGAAAGGCTGTCTCCGGCAGGCCGAAATCATCCGGCGCGTCATAGCGCATCACGAAGCCGCCATTCATCAGCCGACGTTCCACCATGTCCAGCGTAGCGGAAAATTCGGGTGATGTTGCCTCGATAAAACCGATATTCGGCAACACCAGCACCGAGGCATCCGCCACCTCCTGGTCCAGCACACCAGAGAGCCAGCCTTCTGGCGTAACGATACGCCGGAGAATTTCCTCCCGCAGGGTGTGCGCACGCAGGGTCCAGCTGGCGGCCTCCGCTTCCAGCCCCAACGTGGCCGCGATCATCGCCAGGCGCGAGAGTGCCGCCCAACACATGGCGGCGGAGAAACTATGCACCCGCGCCACGCCGCGGAACTCCCACGGCCCGGCATCTGGCTCCAATGCCACGCGCTCTGCCACCTCTCCCAGCAGGCAAAGTTTCTCATACAGCGCCACATCCCCGCGCACTTGCAGGCGGCGGTCGAAATAAAGCTGGGTGAGGCTGAGAATGATGGCGCCATAGGCATCGTTCTGCCGTTGCGAAGCCGCGCCGTTGCCCACCCGCACCGGGCCATCCGCATCGCCATAGCCGCTGAGCGCGGCGGCGACATATTCATCCAGCGCCATGCCCGGCGCAATGGGGAACAGCGGCGGCAGCTCCCGCGGGCCTGAACCGGTGACATTGTCAAGCACGAAGGTGAGATAATTCTCCATCGTGCGCATCGCCGAAAGCCGGTTAAGGGCGGAGATGGTGAACATCGAATCCCGCAGCCAGCAGAAGCGATAATCCCAATTGCGCCCGGAGCCCGGCGCCTCCGGGATGGAGGTGGTCAGCGCCGCCACAATCCCACCGGTATCGTCGAAGGAGCAGAGCTTGAGCGTGATGGCGGCACGGATCACCGCGTCTTGCCAGTCGAAGGGGACATTCAAGCTGGCGACCCAATCTTCCCAATAATTCAATGTCTCGGAGAGAAAATGAGCGGAAAGCGATTCCGGCGCCTGGTTGAGCGGCTCGTCAACGCTGAGCACCAGCGTGCCGGAGCGCCCGAGCGTGAAGCCATGCTCGTGCAGGATATGATTGACCGGCATATCCGTGGTGGCGCGCAGGGTGAAGTCTGGCCCCGCATAACGCAGATGGTTGCTGCCGACGGCGGGGGCCGGATGCGTCTGCCCGTAAGCAAAGCCGGGGCGCAGCCGCAAAGTGATCCGTGGCCGGCCGGAGAGCGGCTCCAGCCGCCGCACGATCATATGCGGATGAAATACCCGCCCATAAAGCCGGAAGCGCGGGCAGAAATCCAGAATGCGCAGGGCATTACCCTGGCCATCGCGCAAGATGGTTTCCACCACGGCGCTATTGGGCAGATAGCGCTGGGTGGCTTCAACCTGCCCGGCCAGTTCCACGCGCAGCTCACCCTTGCCGCCATCGCTCAGCAGGGTGTGGAAAACCGGGTCGCCATCCAGCCGTGGCCAGCAGCACCACACATGCGTGCCCTGGCGGTCGATCAGCGAGGCAATGGCACCATTGCCAATCACCGCAAGGTTCAAATCAGGCTGTCGCATCGCCGTGTCCTTCCCGCTCCAGGCTCTCCGCCAGCCAAGCGCGCACAGCCTGGGTGGCTCCGCCGAAATCCCGCGCCACATGCAGCCCCAGCCCGCCCATCTCATTGGCGCGGGCAATGGCGGGTTCATCCGTGGTATCATCGCCAACAAATACCGGCTTGCGCCCCGCAAACGGGGGCTGGCGCATAAAGCTTGCCAGGGCAGATCCCTTATCCGTGCCACGCGGGCGAATCTCCAGCGCCGCATGGGCTGGCAGCAGCAGCAGTTCCGGGTACGGGGCCGCCAGCCGGGCGGCAAGCGCTTGCAAGCCTCCGGCCGTCTCCGGCGCGGCGCGCCAATGCAGGGCAAGGCCAAAGCGCTTCTCCTCCAGCAGCGTGCCGGGGTGGGCAGCCACCGCCTCGCGCAGCGGCACGGCCAAGGCTGCCAAGGCAGCACTTGGGTGTATTTCGGCAAACACCTGGCCTTCCGCGTCCTGCAAAAGGGCACCATGCTCGGCCCCAACCGCAAAACCCGGGCCGAATAACGCCTCGATATCGCCTAATCTGCGTCCCGAGAGCAGCGCCAAAGCCCCGCCCTGCCGCAGTTGCAGGCTTTTTAACAACGCCAGCAAGCCATGCGGCACAACCACGGCGCCCGGAGAGAGAGAAAAATCGATCAGCGTCCCGTCAATGTCCAGAAACAGGGCACAGTCCCGTGACAGGGCTGGGAGAGGCGAAGACAGGCGCATGGCCCCAATATGGCCTCTGCCCGCCCGCATTTCTAATTCAAAGCATTAAGATCACGTAACATGAGCGCCTGGGCCTGGGCATCAGCATCGAATGGATTTCAAATTTCACCGCTTTTACCATGGATTTTTGAAAGAACCGCGGCAAAAAATGCCACGTTGCCTGAAACTAGAAAGCCATTATAGCTCGCGCAACGGCATCGAACTTTGGATGATCCATGAAGCAAGTCAACGAACCGCCTTTTTCTGGTCACCCCGGCATAACCCGCCATGACGGCCTGACCATCATGCTGCATTGGCTGACCGCGCTGCTGGTGGTGGTGCAGTTCCTGCTCGCTGAATTCTGGGGCTTTTTTCCTCGCCACGTGCATGGTTTGATGATCGTGGCGCATATGTCATTAGGTTTGGTTCTCACCGCCGTACTGGTGCTGCGCCTGGCATGGCGCCTGCGCCCCGGCCGTACGTTTTTCGATGACGGCGCTGCATTGCTGGACACGGCCGCGCGGCTCACGCACCGGGCGCTCTATGTCCTGCTTGCCGCCGTGGTTGCTTTTGGCTTCCTCACGCGCTGGACCGACGATAAACCGCTCAGCTTTTTCGGCCTGTTGATCCCCTCGCCCCTTGGTAGTTT
>JAKBCD010000253.1 GCA_021808205.1 Pseudomonadota bacterium
TCCGCCGAAACGATGGCGAAACTGAAACCCGCCTTCAATAAGGACGGCACGGTGACCGCCGGCAATGCCTCCGGCATTAATGACGGCGCGGCGGCGCTGGTGGTGATGAGCGCCAAGGAGGCGGCCAAACGCGGGCTGACGCCGCTGGCGCGGATTGCCAGCTTCGCTACCGCGGGCGTGGACCCGGCGCTGATGGGCTCCGGGCCGATCCCGGCCTCACGCAAAGCGCTGGAACGGGCGGGGTGGAAAGTGGCGGAGCTGGATCTGATCGAGGCGAACGAAGCCTTCGCCGCGCAGGCCTGTGCGGTGAACAGGGACCTGGCGTTTGACCCCGCCAAGGTGAACGTGAATGGCGGCGCCATTGCCATCGGCCATCCCATCGGCGCGTCCGGCGCGCGGATTCTCACCACCTTGCTGCACGAGATGAAGCGGCGCGGCGCCCGCAAGGGCCTTGCCACCGTGTGCATTGGCGGCGGCATGGGTGTGGCCATGTGCGTTGAGCAGTAAAGCTTAATCGTTTTGGCGGGCGTTGCCGCCCTGCGGCGGCACGCGAAGGAAGTGGGGAATTATGGCGATCAGTAAGGTTTGCACCACCGCTACCGAGGCCCTGAATGGCAAGCTGTTTGATGGGATGACCATCATGTCCGGCGGGTTTGGCTTATGCGGCATCGCGCAGAGCCTGATCGAGGCGATCCGGGATTCGGGCGTGAAAAATCTCACCGTGATCTCGAACAATGCGGGAATTGACGGCGTAGGACTGGGCATTCTGCTGGAAACAAGGCAGATCAGGAAGATGATCTCATCCTATGTGGGGGAAAACGCGACCTTCGCGAAGCAGTATCTGGCGGGGGAACTGGAGATCGAGTTCAACCCGCAGGGCACGCTGGCGGAGCGTATCCGCGCCGGGGGGGCGGGGATTCCGGCGTTTTTCACCGCCACCGGCTATGGCACGCAGGTGGCCGAAGGCAAGGAAGCGCGGGAGTTCAACGGCCGCCATTACATCATGGAAACCGGGCTGTTCGCGGATCTGGCCATTGTTCATGCCTGGAAGGCGGATACGGAGGGTAACCTTGTGTACCGCAAAACGGCGCGGAATTTTAACCCGATCATGGCGACCGCGGCGAAGTTCACCGTGGCGGAAGTTGAGGAATTGGTGGAGCCGGGCGAGATCGACCCCGACCACATCATCACACCGGGCATTTTCGTGAAGAAGCTCGTGAAGCCGGACCATATCGAAAAGCGCATCGAGCAACGCACATTACGCAAGAAGGAAGGTTGAGCCATGCCTTGGAGCCGCGATGAAATGGCCGCCAAGGCCGCCGCCGAACTTGAAGACGGGTTCTATGTGAATCTCGGAATCGGCATTCCCACGCTTGTCGCCAACCATATTCCTGATGGCATGACCATCCAGCTGCATTCTGAAAACGGCATGATGGGCACCGGGCCGTTCCCGTTTGAGGGCGAGGAGGATGCCGACCTAATCAATGCCGGGAAGCAGACGGTGACGGAACTGCCCACCACCAGCTATTTCGATTCCGCCCAGAGCTTTGGGATGATCCGGGGCGGGCATATCGATATCTCCATTCTCGGCGCGTTGCAGGTGGCGGAGAATGGCGACCTGGCCAACTGGATGGTGCCCGGCAAGATGGTGAAAGGCATGGGCGGCGCCATGGATTTGGTGGCAGGCGTGCCGCGGCTGGTGGTGCTGATGGAGCATACCGCCAAGGGTGAGGCGAAGATTTTGAAGCACTGCAATCTGCCGCTCACCGGCAAGGGCGTGGTGAGCAAGATCATTACCGATCTCGCGGTGTTTGAGGTGCGCAAGGGCGAGACGCCCGGGCTGGCGCTGGTTGAATGCGCGCCGGACGTGAGCGTGGAAGAGATCAGAGACAAAACCGAGGCGGATTTCAGCCTGGCCTTGCGGTAAGGGCGGATTGGCCTGGCGGATTACCTTGCAAAACAATGTGTACGACCGTATTTATACAGTCACAATTTGTTAAAGACGTTTTTGCAACAAGGTTTCCGCCATGGCCAGGCCGTCAAATCGTGAAAAAATCCTGAATGAGGGGCTTCGTGTCGTTCATGAGAGAGGGTTCATGGGCGCCTCGGTGCGAGACATCGCCCATGCGGCCAACGTGCCTCTGGGGTCTTTCACCAATCATTTTCCGTCGAAAGAAGCTTTCGGGCTTGAGATTCTGGAACGCTATTTCGAGCAGGTCCGGGAGATTAACGCGCGCATTCTGCAGGACCCCGCCAAACCCGTGCGCGAGCGGTTTGCGGCCTATTTCGACCGGGCCATTGCCGGGCTGAGCTGCAATGAAATGCGCGGCGGCTGCCTGGTGGGGAATTTCTGTGCCGAGGTGGCCGACCAATCGGAAGTGCTGCGCCAGCGCCTGGCCAAGATATTCCAGGACCTCCGGGACGGCATTCAGCACACCCTGGAAGACGGCGTGGCGCGGGGGGAGCTGAGCCCGGAGCTCGACTGCAAAGCCGCGGCGGGCTTCATTTATTCAGCCCTGCAAGGGGCAATTTTAATCGCCAAGGTCGTGCGCTCGCCGGTGCCGCTGGAGAATTGCCGCGCGCATGTTTTGCGGGACATCTTGAAATGACTCCCCGCCCGCAAAATTCCGGTTTCAGAAGAGCGGGATTTTCTCTATTGCTCGCCCATGCTCACCGACAAAGATAATCTGCTGCGCCGCCTGCATGGATTGCGCAGCGAGCACCGGGACCTGGATACGGTTATCACCCGCATCAGCGACCATCCGCCCGTGGACCAGTTGCATCTGCAACGGCTGAAAAAGCGCAAGCTGGGGCTGAAGGATGAAATTTCCCGGCTGGAGAGCCGCCTGATCCCGGACCGCACGGCATGAGCGCGCCTCTGGTCGGGATTATCATGGGCAGCCGTTCGGACTGGCCCGTGATGGAACATGCGGCGCAGATGCTGGAAAAGCTGGGCGTGCCGTTCGAGGCGAAAGTGGTTTCCGCGCACCGCACGCCGGAGCGGCTTTTCCACTACGCCAAATCCGCCGAGGGACGGGGCATTAAAATCATCATCGCGGGGGCCGGCGGGGCGGCGCATCTGCCGGGCATGGCGGCGTCCATGACCAATTTGCCCGTGCTGGGCGTGCCGGTGGCGGCAACGGCGTTGCAAGGGCAGGATGCGCTGCTTTCCATCGTGCAGATGCCGGGCGGTATTCCCGTGGGCACACTTGCCATCGGCAAGCCTGGCGCCATCAATGCCGGGATTCTGGCGGCGTCCATCCTGGCGTTGTACGACCCCGCCCTGCGGGACCGCGTGGCCGCCTTGCGGGCCGAGCAGACCGCCAGCGTGCCGGAGGAACCGGTATGATGCTGTCCCCCGGCGCCGTGATCGGCATGGTCGGCGGCGGGCAGTTGGGGCGCATGTCCGCCCAGGCCGCCGCGCGGCTGGGCTATCTGGTGCATGTGTTCTCGCCGGAGCAGGACGGCCCCGCCGCCCAGGTGGCGGCGCGCAACATTGTGGCGGCTTATGATGATCTTGAAGCCCTGCGGACCTTCGCGGAGGCGGTGGATGTGATCACCTTCGAGTTCGAGAATCTGCCCGCGGCCTCTCTGAAGCTGCTGGAAAGCCTGAAGCCGGTGCGCCCGGGAGCGAAGATTCTAGCGATCAGCCAGGACCGGTTGCTGGAAAAGCAGTTTTTGAACGATGCCGGCATTGCCACCGCGCCCTGGGCCAAGGTGGAAACATTGGCAGAGCTGGAGGCGGCGGTGGCACGGCTTGGCCTGCCCGCCGTGCTGAAGACCACGCGGCTTGGCTATGACGGCAAGGGCCAGGCGATGCTGCGCACTCCAGGCGATCTTGCCCCGGCGTTCGAACGCCTTTCTCCCAAACCGCTGGTGCTGGAAGGCTTCGTGGATTTTGGCATGGAAGTCTCGGTGATGGTGGCACGCGGGGTGGACGGCACGATCCGTTGTTTCGACACGGTGGAAAACCGCCACAAGCATCATATTCTGGACCTCACTTTGGCCCCTGCCCCGCTGGGGCCTGATATTTTGGCGGAGGCACAGGGCATCGCGCGGGTGATTGCCGAGCGGCTGGAACTTGTGGGGCTGCTGGGCGTGGAAATGTTCG
>JAKBCD010000254.1 GCA_021808205.1 Pseudomonadota bacterium
ACCAGAACTCCCCCACGCCCGCGAAGCTCCCCTGAGGCTATGCAAGACCTCATCGCCACCGCCAACGCGGCGCTTGATGCCAGCGGCGCCGTCATCCGCCCATATTTCCGCGTGGGTCTGGGGGCGGATGACAAATCCGACGAAAGCCCGGTAACGGTGGCGGACCGCAAGGCCGAGCAGGTGCTGCGCGCCGCCCTGGCCAAGGCCACGCCGGATTTCGGCATCATCGGCGAGGAGTTTCCGCCCCATAACCCGGATGCCCGCCATGTCTGGGTCATCGACCCTATCGACGGCACCCGCGCCTTCATCACCGGCCGCACCAGCTTCACCACGCTCTTGGGCCTGTTGGAGGACGGCGTGCCGGTGCTGGGGTTTATCGACCAGCCAATCACCGGCGAACGCTGGTCCGGCGGGCGCGGCGTCCCGGCCGCCTTTACCGCCCCGCTGGGCGGCACGCCTGGCACAAGGCAGGCGGTGAGCCTGGCCCAGGCGGAACTCTCCTGCACCTCACCGGAGATGATCGAGAGCGCCGGGGCGGATGCGGTTAAGCGCTTTGCCCGCCTGAAACAGGCCGCCAAGCGCATCTATTGGGGCGGCGACGCCTACGCCTTCGGGCTGTTGGCGCTGGGGCAGATCGACATCATCGCCGAGAACGATCTGAAACCCTGGGATTGGGCCGCACTTGCCCCAGTGATCGGGGCGGCGGGTGGCGTGGTCACAGACTGGTCCGGTGCACCCCTGAAGCTGGGGGCTGACGGCTCCGTGCTGGCCAGCGCCAACCGTGCCTTGCACGAGGAAGCGCTGGCGGTTTTGAATCAATAACGCCGCCGCGCCTTTCGCCGTGCCGCGGCCTGTTAAAGCTTTTCGCAGAAAAGCTGGGCATCCGGCACGCCGGCCTGGCGGACGGCCGCAAGCACGGTTTCCACCATTTTTGGCGGCCCGCACACGTAAATATCCGGCAGCGTTCCGGCGCTGGCAAGCTGCGCGGCTAAAATCTCGGCCGTGCTGCCTTGCACGGTGCCGACGCCAGACGTGCCGTGCCAAACCGCGAAGGTTGTTTGCAATTGCGGCAAAGCCTCGCGCAGTGGGTTGAAGATCTCATCCGGTAGCGCCTCCTCAGGAAGGTTCACGCCGTAAATCAGCCGCACGGGCGTGGCGTCCTGGAATTCCGCCATCTGGCGCAGCATGGAGAGCAACGGGGCCAGGCCGCAACCGCCACCCACCAGCCAGCGCGCCCTGGGGCTGGTTTCGTCGAGCGTAAACTGGCCAAGCGGGCCGCGCAGCTCCAGCCTGTCGCCCGGTTTTGCCTCCCGCGCTAGCCAGCCGGAAAAAGCGCCGCCGGGCACCAGCCGGATCAAAAATTCCAGCACCCCCTCCCAGTTCGGCAGATTGGCCAGCGAGTAAGCCCGGCTGATTGCCATTCCTGGCGGACGCAGCTCCATATACTGGCCCGGCAGGAAATCAGCCGCCTGGCCAAGGGCCGCATCCGGTTGCAGCCGCAGCACCAGGCTCATCGCCGCCGCGCCGGCAGGGCGCAGAGTCTCGATCACCGCCTCGCGCACCGGCACGCTGTGGCGCGGCAGCTGCGCATCGCCATATGGTAGCGCCACGGTCAGGTCGCTGGTTGGCAAGCACCGGCAGAGCAGCACGCTGCCGGGTTCTGGCGGCAGGGCGGCCGCGCTATGTGGTCCCATCTCGTAGGTGCCGGAAACTACATGCGCCGCGCATTGGCCGCATTGCCCGTCCCGGCACATGGCAGGCGGATAGAGCCCCGCGGCCTCGGCCGCCTCCAGCACGCTCTGGCCGGCGGCGGCGGCAATTTCCAACCGCACCTCGTCACGGGTCAGTAAGGTCAGGTTCATTGGTTTGTCCATTGGAAATATGGCTGGCCGGAAGAACTCCGGCCAGCTCCCGTGCTCAGGCCGCGCGGGCCAGCGCCGCGGCAATATCCGCCTCGGCATTGGTGATGGGCTGCACGCCGAATGTTTCCACCAGCACGTTCAGCAGCGTTGGCGTCAGGAAGGCGGGCAGGCTTGGCCCCAGCCGCACATTGCGCAGCCCCAGCGCAAGCAGGGTCAGCAGCACCGCCGCCGCCTTTTGCTCAAACCAGGAAACCACCAGCGTCAGTGGCAGATCATTCACGCCGCAGCCGAACGCCCCTGCCAGCGCGCTGGCGATCTGGATGGCGGAATAGCTGTCGTTGCACTGGCCGACATCCAGCAGCCGCGGCAGCGGGCCGATATTGCCGAACTCATGGCTGTTAAACCGGTATTTGCCGCAACCCAAGGTCAACAGCACGGTATCGGCCGGGGCGTGGTCGGCGAAATCGGTGTAATAATTCCGCCCGGGTGCCGCACCGTCGCAGCCGCCGATCAGGAAGAAATGCTTGATCGCGCCGCTTTTCACGGCCTCGATCACGGTCTCCGCCGCGCCCAGCACCGCCTCGCGCGCGAAGCCGACCAGGATGGTTTTTCCCGCCGCGGTCTCGGTGAAGCCTGGCATCGCCTGCGCGGCCTGGATCACTTGGGCGTAATCGTCATGCTGGATATGGCGCAGCCCCGGCCAGCCCACCGGCCCGGCGGTGAAGATGCGGTTGCGATAGGACGGGCGCGGCTCGATCAGGCAATTCGAGGTCATCACGATTGGGCCGGGGAAATCCGTGAATTCCTGCTGCTGGTTCTGCCAGGCGCCGCCGTAATTCCCGGCCAGATGCGGATAAGCGTGCAGCAGAGGGTAGCCATGGGCGGGCAGCATCTCGCCATGGGTATAAACATTGATCCCGCTGCCCTTGGTGGCTTCCAGGATATTATGCAGATCCCGCAGATCATGCCCCGAAACCAGAATGGCCTTGCCCTGTACCGGCGTGGTGCGTACCTGGGTGGGTGTGGGCATTCCGAAGTTACCGGTGTTGGCGGCGTCCAGCGCCTCCATCACAATCAGGTTCAACCGGCCCAGCGCCAGCGCTTCTTCCAACAGCGTGGGAATATCGGCCGGGTCATGCGCCAGAAAATCCAGCGCGTGGGCAATGCCGGCATAAATCTCTTCCCGCTTTTCGCCCAGCACCTCAGCATGGTGGGCATAGGCGGCCACACCTTTCAACCCATACAGAATCAGCGCCCGCAGGCCGATCACATCCTCGCCCACAAGCTCCAGCCCGGCCCGCACGGAGGCGATGTTGGCCTGCGCCAGCAGCCCCGTCAGCTCAGCCGCCGGGGCAAAATGTGCCGCCGCACTCAAACCCTGCAACGCCTCTCCCGCCGCTTCCAGTGTGGCCCGCAGCTTATCACGCAGCCGCGCCGCCTCGGCGATCAGCCCGGTGAAAACCGCGCGGTTGAAATTCACGTTGGTGAGGGTGGTGAACAACGCATAGAGAATGAAGCTGTCCGCCGCCCGGTCCGGCGTGCCGTGCTGGTGCAGACGCTGGCTCAACTCGCCGAGCCCCTTGAGCTGATAGATCAGCAGATCCTGCAAATCTGCTGTCACCTCGTCCTTGCCGCACACGCCCTTGGCGCTGGCGCAGCCCGCCTGCCCATCCTGCCGCGCGGTCTGCTCACACTGAAAACAAAACATGCATTTGCCCCTGAATATCCGGTTATGCCTTCCGCGCCTGACCGGCTGACGAAAAGATGATTTAAAAATGCATCTTTTGTGGCGCGAGCCATTGATTCAGATCAAAAGCACTCGGAATTCAAAATTTGGGCCTTTCAGGCGGCGAGGGGCTTTCCTTAAAAACCCCTCGCCTGCAGAATATTCAGCGGGTTGCAGCCAGCGCGTCTGATATTTGCCGCACGAACGCCGCCGGGTCTTCGGGCAGATCGCCATCCTGCAGCTTGGCGAGGTTGAGCAGCAGGCTGGCGGCCTCCTTCACAGCATCCTTCGCCGCCAGCGCCTCCACCAGCCTGTGGGCGGGGTTGATTTCCAGCTTCGGCGGCAGGCCGAATACCGGGCGCCCGGCGCGGCGCAGCAGTCGCTGCATGGCCAGGTCCGGCCCCATTTCAGCGGCCACCAGCATCGCCGGGCTGTCCTTCAGGCGGGAAGATGCGGAAACCCCAGACACCTGTTCCCCCAGCGCGTCCTTCAGCTTGGTGCAGAGATTGGTGAT
>JAKBCD010000255.1 GCA_021808205.1 Pseudomonadota bacterium
CTAAGCTGCCAGGACGTAATTTTGAGGTGCCCTGAATGACTGTCTGGCTGGACGTTGACGATCTGATCCGTTTTTTTCAAGTTGCCAAACGCCCAACCGGCATCCAGCGTTTCAGCTTCGAAGTCTGCTCTGCCGCGGCGCGCCTGTCCGCCGAAGGGCATGAGGTCGGCTTCTGCCGCCGCAACGGTCTCGGCACCCACCTCATCCCGGTTAATTTTGCGGCTCTGGAAGCGCGCGTCCGCGCCATGACAGATCAGCCGGATTCTGCCCCCGCCCCACTCTCCACGCCAGCCCCAAAACCCGATGCCCGGCCCTCATGCTTGTTCACCATGGCGCGTCGGCTCCCCCTCCATTACCGCCTGCCCCTGGGCGAGCTGTACCGCGCCAGTATCAGCGGTGGCCGGGCGATAAAAGCCCTGGCCAAGGCTGGCCTTACCATCTTCCGTCCGGCCCCACCCTCCCCGCTGCCCGCCATAAATCCGGCTTTTGAATCCACGGCCAGGCCCATTGCCCTGCAACCCGGAGACTGGCTGGTCAACCTCGGCGTCTCCTGGGAGCAGCCATATTCTCCGGCCTTTTTAAGCCATCTCCGCAGCAGCGGCGCACGCTTGGGCCTCTGTGCGCACGATATGATCCCAGACCTCTTTCCTGAATGGTGCACCCATTCCATGGTTCAGGATTTCTCTGCCTGGCTCAACGAAACCGTGCCCCAGGCGGACCGTATCTTCGCCATTTCCGACAATACATTGAACGATCTGAAATTCTGCCTGGAGCGCCGCAACCGCCCCGTGCCGCCGCGCAGCAAACTGCCGCCCGGCGGCACGGGGCAGATCCTCGCCACTCCCCTGCCCCGCCCGCTGGCCCAGCCTTACGTCCTGTTGGTCAGCACCATCGAAGCCCGGAAGAACCACGCCGGCATGGTGCGCGTCTGGCGGCATCTGCTGAACAGCCCCTCGGCCGACAACGTGCCCACGCTGGTTTTCGCGGGCAAGGCCGGCTGGCTCACCGCGGATTTGATGCAGCAACTCGAAAACGCCGAATATCTCGGCGGCAAAATCCTATTCGTGGACCAACCCACGGAAACCCAGCTCGCCGCCCTTTACCAGCATTGCCTCTTCACACTGTACCCGTCGCTTTATGAAGGCTGGGGCCTACCGGTCACGGAATCGCTGTGCTTTGGCAAGCCGGTCGCCGCCTCCAACAGCTCCTCCATCCCGGAAGCAGGCGGCCCCTTCTGCTGTTATTTCGACCCCGACAACCTCACCGAAGCGCAAGAAAAAATTCGCACCTGGATTGAACAACCCGCCCTCGTGGCCGAAGCCGCCGCGCGAATTGCCCAAAGCTTCACCCCACCAAGCTGGAATGATACCGCCAGCACCCTGCTGCGCTGCTGCGCCACTCACACAACCTGAACCACAACTAATTGAAAGATCTTAAATAATCCAGCCGGCCGTATTGCGGAAATTGTTTATTAACTATTTAAATAGGTTTATCTTAATTTTTACACGCTACAATCCATAATTGAATAAATTTATTGACGAATACCCTCATTGGTTGTAGTGCTTGCCTCACAACGATGGAGGCTAAAATGAAAATCCTCTCTTTTGAGACAATCTCAAATAAAAAAGACCTTCTGACTGCCTTTCTCCGCTCTCGCATGGCGATCGTCGATGAAACGACCGACCCCGAAGAAGCGCTCGACTTGGTGAAGTTCTACGACTACGACGCCATCCTGTTACGGCTGTCGGAGAGTCGGCTGGGAGATCTCGAACTCATTCGCAAGCTGCGCGTCGGCCGCGTGCGTGCACCACTGATTGCCGTAGCCCGCTCCATGAGCGAAGCCATTCGTCTGCGTGTGCTGCAAACCGGCGCGGATGATCTGATCGTGGATGCTCTCTCCCACGAAGAGATCTTCATGAAAGTACAAAACCTGATTCGCCGTTCTCGCGGCTTTCATGAAAACGCGCTGCGCCTCGGCCAGGTTGAAATCAACATGAACGCGAAGAAAATCTACGCGAACGGCAAACCTGTCACGCTGACCAAGAAAGAATACCAGATCGCGGAGATCCTGGCGCTGCGCAAAGGCGTCGTATTAAGCAAGGAAGCAATCCTCGATCACCTCTATGGCGGGCTGGACGAGCCAAACCCTAAAATTATAGATGTGTTTATCTGCAAGATTCGTAAAAAATTGCAGGCCCTGGGTGTGGAGGATTTCATCGAGACCAATTGGGGCCGCGGCTATATGGCCATAGACCACCGGCAGGACAGCCAAAGCAACGACCCCTCCGCGCGCAATCTTGTACAAGCCCCTGCACGCATAATGGCCTGACCCCCCCGGCACGCAGAATAGGAGGTTACAGAAAACAACATATCACGAACGGCATTTTCTGCCCTAAAGGCTATTCGTCCCGCTCCGGTTGGAGCGTGTCTGATGCATCGCACGTGCCGCGAACCTGGACAGCCCAGGCACAGTAACGACGAGACGCATCCTAGTAGAATCGGCTTCCCCGAAGCCGGGATCAATTGGGAGAGTTTTGATGTTGCTGCTCGAGCGGTTCATAACGATGCGAAGTCCCCAGTCAAACATCTGAACCAAGCCACCGCTTGAGGAAGCGCGCCTCCCGCGCGTCTTAAATTTCCTTCCTTTCCAAGTTCATGGCGGGCTAGACTCTGCCTGCCTCCGTTTGCCGGGGACCAACATGATGAGCCTGATCGAAAACCGCGCGGCCGTGGGCCCGCTGCACCGCCACCTCTCCCTGCGCGCGGAGGAAAAAACCTTCCCCAGCGTGCATGAGATGGTAGAAACCCTCCGCCCGGAGGAGCCGCTGCATTGCGTGCGCCCAGGCGTCATCAGCAACACTGCTCGTGCGTTCAGCGCCGCTTTTAATGGCGACGTGCTCTATGCCGTAAAGTGCAACCCCGAACCCGCCGTGCTGCGCGCCGTGTGGGATGGCGGGGTGCGCCATTTCGACTGCGCCTCCATCTCCGAGGTCCAGCTCGTCCGCCGCCTGCTCCCTGGTGCTGAGATCCATTTCATGCACCCGGTGAAGGCCCGCTCCGCCATCCGCGAAGCCTGGATGCTGCACGGCGTGCGCGATTTCGTGCTCGATGACGGGAGCGAACTCACCAAGATCGTGCAGGAACTGAGCAAGCCGGAAACCACCAAGCCGGAGACCAAGCCTGGCCTGTTCATCCGCCTTGCCCTGCCGGAAACCGGTGCGGCCATCAATCTCTCCAAAAAATTCGGTGCCGAGCCGGATGCCACCATCTCCCTGCTGCGCCAAGCCCGCCCGCTGGCGGGCAAGCTTGGCCTCGCCTTCCACGTCGGCTCGCAATGCATGGACCCGCTGGCTTGGCGCGACGCCATGCAGCGCGCGGGCGAGGTTATCCGCGCCGCCGGCGTGCGGGTGGATGTGCTGGATATCGGCGGCGGCTTCCCCGTTGCGTACCCAGAAATGGACCCGCCCCCCCTTGGCGCCTTCATGGCCGAGATCGACGCCGCCTACGAGGCGCTGCAAATGCCCGGGCTGAAGCTCTGGGCCGAGCCCGGCCGCGCCCTCGTCGGCGGCGGCGCCTCCGTGGTGGTGCAGGTGCAGATGCGCCGCGGCAACATGCTTTACATCAACGACGGCGTTTACGGCGCCCTCGCCGATGCCGGGGCTTTGCGCTTCCGCTTTCCCACCCGCCTGCTGCGCGCCCGCACTGGCCATGGCGCGCCGGATGCGCCCTTCGGCTTCTTCGGCCCCAGCTGCGACAGCCTGGATGTGATGAACGGCCCCTTCCTCCTGCCGGGTGACGTCGCCGAGGGGGATTGGATCGAGATCGGCCAGCTCGGCGCCTACGGCACCTGCCTGCGCACCGCTTTCAACGGGTTCGACCGCGCCGCCCTGGTGGAAGTCTCCGACCGCGCCATGCTGGAGACCGCAGGCTATGAGCTGCCGGAAGGCTGACCCAAAAAGGGCGCCTTTCGGCGCCCTTTTTATCTCATTTTGTGGTATAGCCACCATTCACCAGAATGGTCTGCCCGGTCATCCACCACCCGTCAGAAACCAGAAAACGGATCCATGGCACAATGTCGTGAATATCCGTCAGCCCCGTCTT
>JAKBCD010000256.1 GCA_021808205.1 Pseudomonadota bacterium
TCAGCCCGGCTCGCCGGTGTCACCGGCTGGCCGGTCGCCCACTCCCGCTCCCCCCGAATCCACGGCACCTGGCTGAAGCGCCACGGGATAGACGGCGCTTATCTGCCGCTGCCGATAAAGCCGGAAGATTTCGCCTCTGTGGTGCCAGCCTTGGCCAAGGCCGGATTCGCGGGGGTGAATGTCACCATTCCGCATAAGGAAGCGGCTTTTGCCCTGTGCGACCGGGTAGATGATTTCGTCCGCCGCGCCGGGGCGGTGAACACGTTGCTGTTCACGCCAGCGGGAATCGAGGGCCGCAATACCGATGGCTATGGTTTCATCGCCAATTTGCGCGCGCATGGGGTGAATCCGGCCGCCGGGCCGGTGTTGATTCTGGGCGCTGGCGGTGCCGCGCGTGGCATTGGGGCTGCTCTGCAGGATGAAGGGGCGGACATCACCTTCACCAACCGCACCTTGGCGCGCGCGGCGGCGCTGGCGGCGGCATTGCCCCCCGCCAAAACGCTCCCCTGGGAGAACCGCGAGGCGGCCCTTGGCGATTACGCGCTGCTTATCAACACCACCTCGCTCGGCATGGCGCATGAACCACCGCTACTGATGGACCTCTCTTGCGCTGCCCCCGGCCTTACGGTGGCGGATATTGTGTTTGCGCCGTTGGAAACCCGGCTTCTGGCCGAAGCCAAAGCACGGGGCCTCAAGCCGGTCGAGGGGCTGGGGATGCTGCTGCATCAGGCGGTGCCGGGATTTGCGGCCTGGTTTGGTGTGCGGCCGGTGGTGGATGAAGAACTCTACAGGATTGCCGCCGGATGATGCGGATTGGCCTCACCGGCGGTATCGGCATGGGCAAATCCACCGTGGCGGGCATGTTCGCGGCGCGTGGCGTGCCTGGTTTTAACGCCGATGATGAGGTGCACCGCCTGCAAGCCCCTGGCGGCGGCGCCATTCCCGCCATTGCCGCAGCCTTTCCCGGCATAGTGCAGGATGGGGTGCTGAACCGCCCGCAGCTACGCGCCATCGTGCTGACCGACCCGGCCAAAATGCGCGCGCTGGAAGCCATCATGCACCCCTTGGTCCGGGCCGCCCAGGCGCGGTTTATTGCCGATGCCGAGGCCAAGGGCAGCGCCGCCGTGTTGCTGGACATTCCGCTGCTGCTTGAAACCAACCGCCAAGCTGATTTTAACAAAGTGGTCGTGGTTTCCTGCCCGCGTGAAACCCAGATTGCGCGGGTGCAGCGGCGCGGGCTCAGCCTTGCGGAAATCGAGGCGATTATCGCCCGGCAAATGCCGGATTCACAAAAACGCGCCAAGGCGGATTATGTGGTGGAAACCAGCGGCGCATTGGAAGAAACCGAGGCGCAGGTGCAAGCCATCCTTAAGGAGCTGGGGTTATGAGCCGTGCAGTTTTGTTCGACACCGAGACCACAGGCTTTGAGCCGCTCACCGGCGATAGGGTGATCGAGATCGCCGCCATTGAGCTGGAAAATGACCTGCCCACCGGCAAGCAGTTTTATGCGCTGCTGGACCCTGAACGCGACATCCCCTCAGACAGCACCAGGGTGCATGGCATCACCAGCGCGCATGTGGAGGGCAAGCCCAAATTCGCCGAAGTGGCGGAGGAGATGCTGAAATTCTTTGGTGACTCTCCGTTGATCGCCCATAACGCGCCGTTCGATTTCGGCTTCATCACGGCCGAGCTGGAGCGGATCGGCAGGCCTGCGCTGGATAAATCCCGGATGATCGACACGCTGGTGCTGGCCAAGCAGCGCTTTCCCGGCATGCCCAACAGCCTGGATGCGCTGTGCCGGCGCTTCGAGATCGACCTCTCCGCCCGCACCACGCATAATGCCCTGCTGGACTGTCTGCTGCTGGCGGATGTGTATGTGGAACTCACCGGCGGCCGCCAGCGCGGGTTGGTGCTGGAGAGCGAGGCGTCTCTTGCGTTCGCGCAATACGCAGCCCCGGTTCAGCGCATCCCGCGCCGCATTGAGCTGACGGATGCCCAGCGCGAGGCCCATGCCGGATTCGTGGCGCAGATCAAGGATGCGGTCTGGTTGAAGGAGTAATTTCCTCACGGTTGAACGGCACCGGTAGAGCGGCCAGCGCCTTGTGTTTGGCGCCATACCAGAGGCTCCAGAGCAGCAGCAGGCCGAATATAACGTAGCCGATAACCGGCCCCAGCAGCAGGTAGCGGCTGATCGGCCAAACCCAGGCCAGAAAACACAGCACCGCCGTCTGCACAATCAGCCCAACCCCCCACACCGCCGTCATCAACCGAAAAATCCGGCGTATGGCGGGGTTTTGCCACATCGCTTCAAACCGTGCCGCGCCGGATTCGGTGTTCCGGGCGGAAGTGGCGCGTGCGAGGTAAAAAATCAGCGGCTTTTGCATCAGCAGCGAAGCGAGGAACAGCACGCCCATCGCGCCGGTTACCAGCGCATCGCGGATTTGGATAAGCCGCGCCGAACCGCCCATGGCCGTGGCCACCAGGGTGAAGACAATGCTGGCCACGACGATAACCGAAACCGCGTCCAGCCGTCTGGTTTTGGCCAGCTCAAGGCCGCTCCATAAAAGCGGCGGCAAGGCCGAGGCGATCAGCGCGTGCGTATCGCCATACCGGCCATCAAGCGCTTCGTACACGAAATAAGGTGCCAGGAAATTGGCACTGATCTCGGGGGCGAGGCGCAGGGCAGCCTTCAGCGGATAAGCCCGCTCATGGGGGAGGAGGCGATGGCGTATGTCTTGCGCGGCATCCGCCCGGCCTCATAGGCCAGCCTTCCTGCCACCACGGCATGTTTCATCGCCACCGCCATCTTCACCGGGTCGCCCGCCATGGCGATGGCGGAATTCACCAACACCGCGTCGCAGCCCAGCTCCATGGCATAGGTGGCGTCCCATGCCGTGCCCACCCCGGCATCCACCAGCACCGGCACTTTCGCTTGCTCGATAATCGTCTGAATCATAACGGGGTTCTGCACGCCAAGCCCGGAGCCGATCGGTGCCCCTAGCGGCATGATGGCAACGCAGCCCATATCCTCCAGCCGCTTCGCCGCCACCGGGTCATCGGCGCAATACACCATCACCTCGAACCCGTCTTTTATCAGCGCCTCGGCGGCCAGCAGGGTCGCGGCCATATCCGGGTACAGCGTGGGGGGGGGGCCCAGCACTTCCAGCTTCACTAGGTTCCAGCCACCGGCCTCGCGCGCTAGGCGCAGCGTGCGCACGGCCTCGTCGGCGGTAAAGCACCCGGCGGTGTTGGGTAAATAAGTGTAACGCTGGGGGCTCACGAAATCCTGCAGCATCGGGGCGTTGCGGTCTGAAAGATTTACCCGGCGCACCGCCACGGTCACCATTTCCGCGCCGGAAGCCTCGATGGCGGCGGCGGTGGTTTCAAGGTCTTTATATTTGCCGGTGCCGACCACCAGCCGGGAGGAGAAATGCCGCCCGGCTACGGTCCAACCGTCAGCGATATGAGGAATGCCGTCCATAATCCTAGTGTCCCAATTCTGAAGGTTGTGGCATTAAAATATCTCCTTTCGCGGGACACTTCGCCCTTTATTTCAAAGTGGCCTGCTGATCCCTTTCATCCGCTGTGAAACACAGCGGATTTCAGGGGCAGGACACTAGCCGCCTCCAACAAAATGTACGATTTCCAGCGCGTCTCCTGCGGCAAGCATTGTTGCGGCGTATTGCGAGCGCGGCACGATCTCGAGATTGCGTTCCACCGCCAGCTTGCGGGTGTCCAGCTCCATCAGCGCCACCAGCCCGGCGACGCAAGTGCCCGTTGGCACCTGCATCGACTCGCCATTAACGCTCAGTGTGATCTGCTCAATAGTTTGGCTCATGGCCATATTATCAGCTGCCAGCCCAGCGCCCGCAAGGCGAGCCAGAACGCGATGCGGTCATACCCGCATACAGGCCAGCGCGCGGGTCAAAGAGTTTCAATTCAACTGATTGATAAGAAGGCAGTTTTTACTTCACGCCGGACAGACAAAAAATGCTCGTGGCGATGCCGGATTGGTATTTAATGAATAATGCATATGCAAATTTGGCGGCGCGCGGGCACTATGCTACCGCAACCGGCACCATGGTAG
>JAKBCD010000257.1 GCA_021808205.1 Pseudomonadota bacterium
TTCGTGGAGAGATGCCTTGGAACGCTCTGAATTCGAGCCGGGCCAGTATGTGCGCCATTCCAGCCGGCCCGAATGGGGGCTGGGGCAGGTGCAAAGCGCCGTTGGCCCCCGCGTGACGGTGAATTTCGAGCATGTGGGCAAGGTGCTGGTGAATGCCAGCGTGGCGGGGCTGGAACATGCCGAACCCGAGCAATTGCAAAAGGACCGGATCAGTCCGAAATAGACCATCATGATAGACCCGTTTGGCCGACACGTTTCTTATCTGCGCGTTTCAGTGACAGATCGCTGCGATTTTCGCTGTGTTTATTGCATGGCCGAGGATATGAGTTTCCTGCCCAAGGCGGAGCTGCTTTCGCTTGAGGAGATGGAACGGCTGTGCACGGCGTTTATCCGCCTAGGTGTGACCAGGCTGCGCCTGACCGGCGGCGAGCCGCTGGTGCGGCGTAATGTGATGAGCCTGATCGAGGGGCTGGGGCAGCATCTTGGCAACGGGCTGGAAGAGCTGACCCTGACCACCAACGGCTCGCAGCTTACCCGGCATGCGCAAGGGCTGGCGCAGGCTGGGGTGCGGCGGATCAATGTCAGCCTCGATACACTGGATGAGGCCAAGTTCGCCCGCATCACCCGCTGGGGACGCTTGCAGCAGGTGCTGGAGGGGGTGGCCGCCGCCAAGGCCGCCGGGCTTGCCATCAAGATCAACATGGTGGCGCTGAAAGGCGTGAACGATGATGAATTCGACAGCATGCTGGAATGGTGCGGGCGCGAGGGGCTGGATCTCTGCCTGATCGAGACCATGCCGATGGGCGAGGTGACGCAGCGTGAGCAGACGCATCTGCCGCTCTCAGAGGTGCGGAGGGATATTGCCCGGCGCTGGACGCTGTTGCCCAGCGATTACGCCACTGGCGGGCCGGCACGCTATGAAATGGTGGCCGAGACCGGGCGGCGGATCGGCTTCATCACCCCGCTCAGCCATAATTTCTGTGAATCCTGCAACCGGGTGCGGCTGACCTGCACCGGCACGCTTTATATGTGCCTGGGCCAGGAGGATGCGGTGGATTTACGCAAACCGCTGCGCGCCAGTGCTGATGACCAGGCGCTGGAAGCGGCGATTCACCGGGGCATCGCGGCCAAGCCCAAAGGGCATGATTTTGTTATTGGCCGGGTGGCGGTGCCGCGCCACATGTCGGTAACAGGGGGGTAGTATCTGGTTCGGCGCTGAGGCCAGCCAGGAAGATGGATACGGCCCGCCGGATTCGCGCTTCCAGTACTTTGGCGCCAGGCACGGCGCGGAAGCCGGAAAGTGCGCCGAAATGGAATTCCCCCAGCGCCATGCCAAAGAGCATGGCGGCCAGTTCGCGGGCTTCGTCGCGGGTTATGCAGGGCGCCAAGGCGAGCTCGAGCAGGCAGGTTTCCAGGTGCGATTTGGCTTTGCGTATCCGGCTTGAGAGGAAAACGCGGCTGAAATCCGGGCTATGGGCATATTCCGTGATCACCAGCCGGGTGATCGCGATCTGGGTTGGTTCCAGCAGGAATTTGGCCAGGCACATCAAATTGGCGCAGAGCGTGTCATGCAGAGTCCAGCCAGGCTCCTGGGTTGGAAACTGGATCATGGCATGGCGGTGCGCCAGCAACTCACCGAAGAGTTCGGCTTTGGACTGAACCATCATGTAGACGGTGCGCTTGGACATGCCGGCCTGCCGTGCGATGGCGGACATCGTTGCGTCATGGTAGCCTTTTGCCAGAAACACAGTTTCGGCGGCGGCGATGAGCCCCTCCATGCGCGACGGTTCAGCTTCGGCAGGGGCACGGCGTTTGGGCTTGTGGGGTGGTCCCTCTGTTTCCATCTCGACATTATAGATGAAGGTTAAGAAAACCTTCAAGTTTTCATTCTTGGGGTGCGGTTGGGAGTATTCGGCTTGACTGGCTGTAAAAAGGCCGGTAGCTGAGGTTTTATGAAACCCAACGGTTTCCACTCCTGGGCGTCTTGTCTGGCTTTGGCCTTCACCCTGGCGGGGTGTGCCGTGGGGCCGGATTACCACCACCCTGCTGCACCTAATGTCGCGTTAACGCCCGCCCCTTTGCCCACTGCCACAGCGGCGGCCGGCGGCACGGCGCAGCATTTCGCCATTGGCGCGGATATTGCTGGGGATTGGTGGCGCCTGTTTCAATCGCCGCAACTTGATGCGTTGATTGCAGGAGCGTTCAAAAATAACCCCAGTCTGACCGCGGCGCAGCAGACATTGCTGGAGGCGGAGGAAAATGTGCGCGCCGCACAGGGCAGTTTGCTGCCAGCGCTCTCCGGCAGCCTTGGCGTACAACGCGACAAGGGCTCAGGCGCGGGGCTGGCCGCTTTTGGCAATGGCAGCGCAAGGGGGGCGTCTCTTCCGGCCTACACGCTCTACAATGCTTCGCTTTCGGTCTCCTATTCGCTGGATGTGTTCGGCGGCGAGCGGCGGCAGATCGAAAACATCGTCGCGCAGGCTGATTATGAGCGATGGCAACTCGAGGCGTCTTACCTGACGCTCACCGCCAACATTGTCACCGCCGCGGTGAACGAGGCCTCGTTGAACGCGCAGATCATGGCGACGCAAAAGCTGGTGGCCGATGAGCGGCAATTGCTCTCCATTCTGCAAACCCAGGCGAGCCTGGGTGGCGTGGCGCAGGCGCAGGTATTGCAGCAACAGGCAACCCTGGCGCAGCAGGAAGCGACATTGCCGCCTTTGGAATCTCAGCTTGCCCAGGCGCAGAACCAGCTTGCCGCCTATGCGGGCCAGTTTCCGGGCAATTTCCATTTGCAAAGCTTTACGCTGGATGATTTGAAGCTGCCCACGGATATTCCCGTAAGCCTGCCATCCGCCATTGTGGCGCAGCGGCCAGATATAGCGGCGGCGGCGGCGCAACTGCATGAGGCTTCAGCCAATGTTGGCGTAGCGGATGCGAATTTGCTGCCGCAGATCAAGCTCACTGCGCAGGTGGGGCATGAATCACTCACGACGGGCACCTTGTTCACGCCGCAAACCTTGCTGTGGAACCTTGTGGCCGGCATCACCCAGCCGATCTTCGAGGGCGGGCAGCTTCTGGCGCAGCGCAAGGCCGCCATCGCGGCGCTGCGGGTGGCGGGGGCGCAATATCAGTCCACGGTGATCAGCGCATTCCAGAACGTGGCGGATGCGCTCTCTGCTCTGCAATACGACGCCGATACGCTGAGTGCCGCCCAGGCGGCGCGGGCGGCGGCGGCACAGAGCCTGGCGGTGACCGAGGCCCAATACAAGCTGGGTGGCCAGCCTTTCTCATCTGTGCTGACGGCGCAGGTGACCTACCAGAACGCGTTGGTTGCCGAGGTAAAAGCCAGGGCGGCCCGGCTCTCCGATACCGCAGCGCTTTACCAGGCGCTGGGCGGCGGCTGGTGGCACCGGCAGGATGTGACGGTGCAATGCTGCGGGATCATTCCATGAGGAAAACCGGACGATGAGCCAATCACGCAAGACGGCGAAGCGGATGACGATCATGCTGCTGATTGTGGCGTTGATCTTTGCGCTCGTGTTCGGCTGGGGGTACATGCGCGGCGTCTTTGTCGCAAAATTCCTGAAGACCTTTGCCTACCAGGTGCAGACGGTTGCGACCATCAAGGCGCAAGAAACTCTCTGGCAGCCTTCGGTTGACTCCGTTGGCACGCTTACCGCCATTAACGGCGCGTCGCTTTCTGCCGAGGTGGCGGGTATTGTCGACAGCATCAATTTCAAATCCGGCCAGGACGTGCAGAAGGGCGATGTGCTGCTGACCCTGCGCCCCAATAGCGACCCCGCCGTGCTGGCGCAGCTGCAAGCCCAGGCGCGGTTGGATGCCATTACCTATGCGCGCGATAAGAAGCAGCTCGCGGCCAATGCGATCTCCCAGGCACAGCTCGATACCGACCGCGCCAATCTGGACGCCGCCAATGCCCAGGTGGCCGCACAGCAGGCGACGATGAATGAGAAGATTGTGCGTGCCCCCTTCGCCGGGCGGCTTGGCATCAGGCAGGTGGATCTCGGGCAATATCTCCAGGCCGGCACCACCATCGTCACGCT
>JAKBCD010000258.1 GCA_021808205.1 Pseudomonadota bacterium
AGGCAGGGGCGGTGAAAATCGCCTGCCTTGTGCTCCCCCGCATCGCCAATTTCGACGATCTCGACCCCTTGCGCGCTGAGCCAGGTGTGGAGCTGGTTTTGGTGGAGCCCGGCCAGGCCATTCCTGGCGATGCGGCGTTGGTGATTATTCCGGGCAGCAAATCCACCCGCGGGGATTTGATGTTCCTGCGCCAACAGGGCTGGGATATCGACCTGATGGCGCATCACCGGCGCGGCGGGCGTATTCTGGGCTTGTGCGGCGGCTATCAGATGCTGGGGCGGATTATTGAAGACAGCCAAGGGCTGGAAGGCCCGCCGGGCATCGCACCTGGGTTGGGGCTGCTGGATATTTCCACCCGCATGGAACCGCAAAAGCAGCTAGGCCTCGTTCAAGCCGTGCACGCGGCCAGCGGGCTGGCGGTTTCAGGCTATGAAATCCATCTCGGCCAGAGCGATGGGCCAGACACATCCCGCCCCTTCGCCAGGGTGGGGGCACGGCCGGATGGTGCGGTCTCAGCCGATGGGCTGGTGATGGGCAGCTATCTGCATGGGCTGTTCCACGAGGACGAATTCCGCGCCGCCTTCCTTGCCAGCCTGGGCGTGGAAGCGGCTGCCCGCTCCCAAGCTGCGGAGATTGAGGCGGCGCTGGACGCTTTGGCCGCCCATCTGGAAGCGCATCTGGATGTTGACGGGCTGTTCGCTCTCTAACCCTTCTCCCATACAGTCTGTTCATTCCTTTGCCATCCGGCACGGTGCAGCAGCGGTGTATCGTCGGTGAAGGCCGGTTTGCCGATGCAGAGATAGGCGGAAAACTCCCAATGCGCGGGCACAGCGAACAAACGCTCCATCACGCTAGGCTGCAGAATTGAAACCGCGCCTACGCCCAGATTCTCCGCCCGTGCGGCCAGCCAGAGCGCGTAAATCGCCATGGCGGTAGATTGTTGCAGCGTCAGCTCCATGGTGGCGCGGCCAAGCCGGTGGCCAGCTTCTGGGTCCGTCTCAGTGAACACCGCGAGTTGCACCGGGGCGGCGTCCAGCCCCGCCAGTTTCAGCCGGGCATAGGCTGCCGCCTGCTCGCCTTCATAGGTCGCGGCGGCATCTTGGTTGCAGCGGGTAAATTCCGCCCGCACGGCTGCGCGTAAATCCGGGCTTTCCACGCGGATGATGCGCCAGGGCCGCGCATTGCCGACCGAAGGAGCTTGGTCCATCGCCAAGCGCAGCTTCTCCAGCACGTCTTCCGGCACAGGGCTTGGCAGGAAATGCCGCACATCCCGCCGCCAGAGCATAATCTCAGCCAGGGTGGCGGCCTGTTGCGGGGTGAACTCCATCACGCCCCCGCCAGGGCGGTGGCAAGCCGCGCCCATTCCGCCGCATTGCCCGGCATATCCAGACGAAGCCAGGTTCTGCCCACCACGCGCCAGAGGCTAATCGCCGCCTCCAAATTTCCGCCGTGGTCCTGTTTCATCTCATCCTCAACAAAGCGGCGATGGCCAGCGCGGCGGCGGCCAGCAGCAGCATCCGCCGGTACAGCGCCAGCCCCGCGATAATATCCCGCGCCCCAGGGTCGCGTCCGGCGGCATTTATCCAGGGTTCGTTGGCGGTCTGGTTGCCGTAAATCCGTGGGCCGGACAAGCGCAGGCCCAGCCCGCCGGCCATGGCGGCCTCCGGCCAGCCGCCATTGGGTGAGCGGTGCTGCCGCGCATCCCGCCAGGCGGTGCGCAGGGCGGCGATTTTCTCCCGCGCCGCTAGGGCGAAGAGCAACGCCGTCAGCCGGGCGGGGATGAGGTTGGCAAAATCGTCAATCCGCGCCGCCGCCCAGCCGAAGGCGAGATAGCGCGGCGAGCGGTGGCCGATCATCGAGTCCAGTGTGTTGATGGCCTTGTAGGCTGCGATGCCGGGCAGGCCGAAGATGGCACCCCAGAACAGCGGGGCAATGATGCCGTCCGACGCGTTTTCAGCGAGGCTTTCCATCGCCGCGCGGGCAATGCCGGGGGCATCCAGCGTTTCCGGGTCCCGCCCGACGATCATCGCCACCGCCCGGCGCGCGGCGGGGGTGTCCCCGGCGCTCAAGGGTGTTGCCACGGCGCCCACATGCTGGTGCAAAGAGCGCGCGGCAATGAGCGGCCAGGCCAGGATGGCGGTAAGCCACAGCCCGGTATGGCGTTGCAGCAGCGCGGCGAGGGCGATGGCGAGTAGAATCACCAGCAGCGAAGCGGCCAGCCCGGCCAAACGGCGGCGGGAATCGCTGCCATGGTTACAGCGCGTTTCCAGGGCGGTTATCAACGCCCCGCACCAGGTAACCGGGTGGCCGATGCGGTGGTATAGCGGATCTGGCCAGCCGATGGCGGCATCCAGCCCCAAAGCCAGTAGCATGGCGGCAGGAAGGTTCATGGCAGCAGGCTCAAATTAACGAAACCGATGGACCAGACGCCGCCGGAAGCACGGAGCAGCGTGGCGGAGAAGGGCGCGATTTCAAACGCCAGCCCTTGCGCCGCCTCGCCCAGCGCCAGGCCGATTGCCGCGCGAATAAATCCGGCATGCGTGACGATAATGGCGGGGCCTTGGGCCACGATTTCCGTCAGAACGGGCGCGGCGCGGGCGGCCACCTCCAGAAAGTTTTCGCCGCTGGGCGGGCGGTGGGCGGCGAGATCAGCCCGGCTCAAAGGCCCGAGATCCGGCAGGGAAGTAACATCCCGCCCTTCCCACGCGCCGAAATCCTGCTCCCATAGGCGGGAATCTTGCACGTATTCCGTGCCGGGAAACAATGCCGCGGCGGTTTGGCGGCAGCGCAAGGCGGGGCTGGTGAACAGGTTGCACGGGGAGGGCAGAAGGCTGGCGAGCCGCGTTTGGGCTGGCGCCAGCGCCGAGGGAACTGTGGCTGGACCGTCCAGCCGCCCGGCAAGCCGCCCCTGCGCGGCGGATGGCGCGTGGCGGATGAGCAGCAGGCGAGTGGGCGGGGTTAAAGCCATGGCGCGGCCTGTTTGCCGGAACAACGGCCTTCCCGCCAGCCAATAGAGCCGGATGATTTTAGATCGAATCACGGGAGTGATCCGCTCTAAAATCTGAATCCGCTTCTAAAACAATGAGATAGAGGGCGATTCAGACTTTAGGCTCGCGCACATAGTGAGCGAACCTAAAGTCATCGCACTCTAAAGTTTCATGAAGAGATGGCAAGCTGGCGGAAACGCGGCCCGTCCGCCCCTAAATCCTTTTGCAAAGGCATTCTATTACACGGGGGATTGATATGCGTCTGCTACTGATTGTTCTGCTTATCCTGCTTTTGCTGGGCGGTGGTTTTGGCCTGCATGGCGGGTTGTTTGTGGGCTCCGGCGGCATTTATTATGGCGGCGGTTTGGGCATTGCCCTGCTGGTTATTCTGGTGCTGCTGATCTTGTAAGCCACAAGGCGAGTGTGTTTCATGCGGCCCCGGACGGGGTTGCATGGTCATACTCATTACCGGCGGAGCACGCTCCGGCAAAAGCCTTTACGCAGAGGGCAGGGCGTTGGCCTTGCCCGGCGTGCCACATTACATCGCCACCGCAGAGGCGGGGGATGATGAGATGGCGGCGCGCATTGCCTTGCATCGCGCGCGGCGCGGCCCTGATTGGCAGATGAGGGAAGCACCGCTTGATCTGCCCGAAGCCCTGGAAGTGACCGATGGCGCGGGGCCGAGGCTGGTGGATTGCCTGACGCTCTGGCTTTCTAATCTGATGTTTACGGATGTGAACGTGCAGGCGGCAGCTGCGCGGCTTTGCGACGTGGCCAGGGGCCAGGTCTCGCCGGTGATTTTCGTGACCAATGAGGTGGGCATGGGCATTGTGCCGGAAAACGCGCTGGCCAGGCGGTTCCGCGACGAGGCCGGCCGGCTGAACCAGGAGATTGCGGCCCTGGCCGATGAGGTGCAGCTTGTTGTCTCTGGCTATCCGTTACGCGTGAAATGATGATTGGATGATGATGAAGGCTTCCCTTTTCCCTGCTGCCTCTTTCGCGGAAGTTGACGCCCGGCTGCGGGATCTGCCGGAGTTTGACGAAGCCGCCGCCGCCGCGGCGCAAGC
>JAKBCD010000259.1 GCA_021808205.1 Pseudomonadota bacterium
GTCGGCAAGGCGAAGAATCGGCGGGCGTTGTCATAAACCCGATCTATCAAATCCTGCGGGATGCCGTGATTCTTGATGTAGAAAAAGCCGATCTCCCGGCAGGCTTGGCCTATGGCGGCGGCGGGCGCCATGTCACCCGCGAGAAGCGGGGCGATATCGATGACTGGAATGGCATCCAGATGGGTGGGGGCGAGGCCGGCGGCAAGCTCTATGGTGCTGGGCATGGTGTGGATGTTAAGCTGAACTTGTTTCGGATTCCAGGAGCCTTGCTTTGCCAGATACATATTTACTCGGGATCGACCTTGGCGCAGGCAGCCTGAAAGCGACGTTGATTACGCCCAAGGGTGTGGTGAAGGCCGAGGCAAGTGCTCCGGTTTCCACCCAGATGCGCCACTTCGGCTGGGCGGAGCAGGATCCGGCGGAGTGGTTTGCCGCCCTGTGCAAGGCCGTGGGGCAGGTGCTAGCGGGGGTTGAACCAGAGGCCATTGCCGGTATCGGCATCTCTGCTGGCGCGCATATTCCGGTGTTGACCGATGCGCGGGGCAGTGTGTTGCGCCCGGCGATTATGTGGAGCGACCAGCGCGCCGCCGCAGAGGCCGCCGCCCTGCATGCGAAAGCCGGGGAGCGGATCATCGGCACCTCGTTGAACAAGGTAAATCCCACCTGGACGCTGGCGATGTTGGCCTGGCTGAAAACCGCCGAGCCGGAGCTGATGGAGCGTGCAAAGCGGTTGTATTTGGCGAAGGATTTTCTGCGCCACTGCCTCACCGGCACCTGGGAGACGGATTATTCCGACGCGGTGGGGGCGCTGATGGCCGATAATGCCACCAAGGGCTGGTCCGCCGAGCTGGCGGGGCTGATCGGGCTGGATATGTCGATTCTGCCGCCGATTGTGCCGGCGGAACGGATTGTGGGGGGCGTTACGGCGCAGGCTGCCGCCCGCACCGGATTGAAGGAAGGCACGCCGGTGGTGTGCGGCTCCAACGATACCACGGTGGAGTTCTTTGGCGTGGGGGGCAATGCGCCCGGTATTGGCGGGGTGAAGCTGGCCACAGCGGGCGTGTTGTTTCTGGCGACGCAAGGGCCGGAGGTACATCCGCCGATCTCCTGCTATCCGCATATTCTGCCGGGCATGTATTACACCGCCACGGGTACCAATAGCTGCGCCTCTGCGCATCGTTGGGTTCGGGATTTGATGTTCAGCGAGGGCGGGTTCGATGCGATGGACGCACTGGCCAGTGCAGCACCCCGCGGGGCGGGCGGGCTATTGTTCCACCCTTATCTGCAGGGCGAGCGCGCGCCCTATTGGGACCCGTTGCTGCGCGCGGATTTCATCGGCATGACCATGGCCCATAGTAAGATGCATTTCGCTCGCGCGGTCTATGAAGGCATTGCGTTCTCCATCCGCGACCTGCTGGGAGCGGCGCGGGAATTGGGACAGGAATTTTCCACCATAAGGCTGATGGGCGGCGGGGCGAAGAGTGCCACTTGGCGGCAGATCATCGCAGATGTAACGGGGCTGGTGATCGAGCGTACGGAATCCGGCGATGCCTCTTTTGGGGCGGCTTTGGTGGCCGGGGTGGGGGTTGGGTTGTTTGGCAGCCCGCAAGAAGCGGTTGCACGCTGTGTGCGGCTGCAGGATGTAACGAAGCCGCAAGCCGATGCCTCGGCATTTTACGACGAGTTGTTCGGGATTTATAAGCAAGCCCAGGCGGCGCTGGCGGGGATTAATCACCGCCTGCACGCGCTGGTGGCGCAGGGGTAGGGCGAGCGCCCTACTGAGGCCATAATCCCGAGCTTTTGAGAGGCCAGGATTTATGGTTGCAGGAGTTGTGCATGACCATTGTGAAATACCGGCTCTACGAGCCCCGTCTGGCTCCGCGCCGCACGCGGATGGAAGTGCCGGGATGGGGCGGAACAAAAGAACCGCGCCGCGATGGAGCGCACGAGCAGGGCTGGCATTGCCTGCCTTTCGTGGAAGGCGCCCAATATGGCATCGAGCTGTTCTACCCGCATGAGCATGAGTTACGAGTCTCGCGCGAGAACGGGCGGTTTGTGTTCGATGGTGAGTTTGGGCCGTCGCCCAGCCCTGGTCTGCAATGGCCGCCTTTCCGGTCGTTTGGCGAGGGCTATTATACCTACCAACTGCTGCTTGACCTGAAGGTGCCGGAAGGCATGGCGGTCCGCACGGAACCGCACCCGCGATTCTATTTGAGCAGTACCGACGATGTGCCCCTGGCAGTGCCCGCATTGCTGCGCACCTCCTGGTGGCCGATGATCAATTTCGTGGTGTTCAAGGCGCCGCCGAAGGGCGCGGTGCATGTTTTCCGCCCCGGCGAGGCGTTCATGCAGCTTTGCATCGTGCCGGCCGAGCCGGATTTCACGTTGGAGCCGATGCAGCTTGAGGACGCGGCGGAGAGGGAAATGCAATCCCGCCGCATTCATGCCAGCCGGGAAACGCTGGGGCAGGATACGCGGTGGACATCCTCCACCCATACCGTGTTCGACGGTACGTATCGCCGCATTCTTGGCGCCGCACGGGCCAGGGACCGGGCGGCGGAGGATTAGGGCGCTCAGGCTTTGCAGTGGAGGACGATTCTGAGAGCGTGCAATTGAACTTTCGCCATACCCGTGAGGCAAGCACGGCGAAAGCTGTTATCGTCTAGTTAATTTGTACGCCGATGCCAGGCAGCATGATCACCGCCCCGCTATGATGATGGTGGTAGTAAGCCGGCGGCGGAGGAGGCGGGGCGTAGTAAACCGGCGGCGGCGGCGGCGCATAATAAGGCGGCGGTGCATAATAGTCGTGGTGATGATGATGGTGATGATGGTGGTCGCCGCCGCCGCCGCCCCAATCCGCCTGTTGCAGCTTGGCCGGGGCATTGCGCGCCTGCTCTCTCAGCGCCGCATCACTGGCCTTCAGCGCTTCCAGGGCATTGGGTACGGGCTGCAGCAGGTCAGAATAAGATGTAACGGCCATGGGCGCCTGCACCGAGGTGGGAGCCTGGCTGGCGGCCTGGGCGCCGCTTGTGCCCAGAGCGGCCATGCCCGCGAGGGCGGCGATTAGCCCGGTTGTTTTCCGCTCCATTTGAAACTCCTTTGGAATTGGAATTAGAGATCATTATGGGCCGTGGCGTTGGCTGATTTGTGCCGGAATAGAGGTGGGATTATGGCGGCAGGTCAGTTAACGGTTAAAAATCATTTAGTTTTTCTGCATGATTTAATTTTTATGCCTGTCTTGTTCAGGAAAACGCATAAGCATCCATCCGCAGGAACCCATATTCCACTGAGCCATGCAGCTTTTGCGCCGTCATGCCAGGCCCCGCCGCCCCCAAGGCGACGTGCAAAGGCAGCAGATGTTCCTCGGTCGGGTGTTCTTCTACCGCGTAAGGGGCGAGGCGGCGGTAATCGGCCAGGGCGTCCACATCACCTGCCATGATCCTGGCGTCCATCCAGGCGGAAAATTCGGTTACATCGGCGGTCTCGGGCGCATCCAGCGCCGTGCGGCCAGGGCGGAAGCGCCGCAAATCATGCGTGAAGGAGCCAGAGCCGAACACCAGCACGTCTTCCGCCCGCAGCTTTTGCAATGCGGCCCCCAGGGCGACATGGTGCCTCGCCCCCAAAGGCGTCTGCACGGAAAGCTGGATGACCGGGATCTCCGCCTCCGGGTAGGCCAGTTTCAGCGGCACCCAGGTGCCGTGGTCCAGCCCGCGCGCGGGGTCTGTCGCGCAGGGCAGGCCCGCCTCGCCCAGCAACGCGGCCACGCGCTGTGCCAGAGCATGCGCCACCGGGGGCGTGTAGGTGAGGGCGGAAAGCGCCGGCGGAAAGCCGTAGAAATCGTAAATCGTCTCGTTCGCCGGGGGGTTGCTCACCGCCGGGCTATTTGTCTCCCAATGGGCGGAGACAGAGAGAATCGCCTTCGGGCGGGGCAGGAGGCTTCCCAGCGAGGCCAGGAAATGCCGGGCCGGGGTATTCTCAAGGATGGTCATGGGCGAGCCATGGCTGACAAAAACTGTAGGGAGCATGGCGCGAATGTGGGTGGCTTTGCGC